>JBQGOU010000140.1:0-8228 GCA_052086865.1 Cellulomonadaceae bacterium | reverse complement strand
AGGAACGCCAGGAGCGGATCGAGCGGCTCGTGGCACGCCTGCGCGCCGACGACGAGGCGGCGCCGGAGACGTCAGCCCGACCGCTGGCGCACGCAGCGACGCACGGAGCCTCGGAAGCACCGCGCCAACCGACGTCGGCCGCGGTGGGAACAAGGGACCCCGCTGCGGCGTTGACTCGCCTGCGCGAGGCGATCGACGCCGGGACGGACGTCTGGCTCGACATCGTCGACGGCGCGGGGCGCCGCGACCACCGCCGCGTGCGCCCGCTGCGGCTGGACGCCGGACGACTGCGTGCACGCGACGTCGTGCGCGAGTCCGAGCTGACGGTCGCCGTCCACCGCATCGTGAACGCCGAACCCGCGTCCTGATCCCGAGTCCGCGCCGCCCGCGCCGCGCGACGACCACCGAGGAGAGCACATGCCGAACGGCCCCCTGATCGTGCAGAGCGACAAGACGCTCCTGCTCGAGGTCGACCATGACCAGGCCGACGCCTGCCGCCGCGCCATCGCGCCCTTCGCCGAGCTGGAGCGCGCCCCCGAGCACGTGCACACCTACCGGCTCACCCCGCTGGGGCTGTGGAACGCCCGGGCCGCAGGGCACGACGCCGAGCAGGTCGTCTCCGTGCTGCTGGAGTACTCGCGCTACCCGGTGCCGCATGCGCTGCTGGTGGACGTCGCCGAAACGATGGCGCGCTACGGGCGCCTGCAGCTGGTCACGCACCCCGCACATGGGCTGACCCTGCACGCCACGGACCGTGCGGTGCTGACCGAGGTCATGCGCTCCAAGCGCACCGCGGGGCTGCTGGGCGCGAAGATCGACGAGGACACCGTGATCGTGCACCCCTCCGAGCGCGGGCACCTCAAGCAGGTGCTGCTCAAGCTCGGCTGGCCGGCCGAGGACCTCGCCGGATACGTGGACGGGGAGAAGCACGCCATCGACCTGTCCCCCACCGACCCGGGCCACGAGAACGCCCCCTGGTCGATGCGTCCCTACCAGGAGCAGGCGGTGGACAGCTTCTGGCACGGTGGGTCCGGCGTCGTCGTGCTGCCGTGTGGGGCGGGCAAGACGATTGTGGGCGCGGGCGCGATGGCGAAGTCCGGCACCACGACCCTGATCCTGGTGACCAACACGGTCTCGGCGCGGCAGTGGCGCGACGAGCTGCTGCGCCGCACCACGCTGACCGAGGACGAGATCGGGGAGTACTCCGGCGCGCGCAAGGAGATCCGTCCCGTCACGATCGCCACCTACCAGGTGCTCACCACCCGGCGGAAGGGCGTCTACACACACCTCGAGCTGCTCGACGCCCGGGACTGGGGCCTGATCCTGTACGACGAGGTGCATCTGCTGCCCGCACCGATCTTCCGGATGACCGCTGACCTACAGGCCAGGCGGCGGTTGGGGCTCACCGCGACGCTCGTGCGCGAGGACGGCCGCGAGGACGAGGTGTTCTCCCTCATCGGCCCCAAGCGCTTCGACGCCCCGTGGAAGGACATCGAGTCCCAGGGCTACATCGCCCCCGCGGACTGCGTCGAGGTGCGCCTGACCCTGCCCGAGCACGATCGCATGGTCTACGCCACGGCCGAACCCGAGGAGAAGTACCGGCTCGCCGCGAGCGCGACGGGCAAGGTGCGGGTCGTCAAGCAGCTGGTCGCCAAGCACGCCGGGGACCAGGTGCTGATCATCGGCCAGTACCTCGACCAGCTCGAGGAGCTCGGCAACCACTTGGACGCGCCGGTGATCACCGGGGCGACGACGGTCCGCGAGCGCCAGCGCCTGTTCCAGTCCTTCCGCACCGGCGAGCTGCCCGTGCTCGTGGTCAGCAAGGTCGCCAACTTCTCGATCGACCTGCCCGAGGCCTCCGTCGCCATCCAGGTCTCCGGCTCCTTCGGGTCCCGGCAGGAGGAGGCGCAGCGCCTGGGCCGGGTGATGCGCCCCAAGGCGGACGGGCGCGGGGCGCACTTCTACGCCGTCGTGGCACGCGACACCGTGGACCAGGACTTCGCCGCGCACCGTCAGCGGTTCCTGGCCGAACAGGGCTACGCCTACCGGATCATCGACGCCGAGGACCTGGCCGCCAGCGCCGACGACGCCGGCTGAGGCCGGGTGCCGGGGTGCCGGGGTGCCGGGGTGCCGGGGGTGCCGGGGGGCCAGGGGTGCCGGGGGGCCAGGGGTGCCGGGGGGCCAGGGGTGCCGGTGGGCCAGGGCTGGGCTGGGCTGGGCACCGGATCGTGACTTCGCGTGCCCGGAGGTGGGTTCGCGTGCCGCAGCACGCGAAACCACCATGGAACACGCGACATGACGACCCCGGCGCCGAGTAGACGCGACCGCCGGCGCCGAGTAGACGCCCCCGGCCGTCGCGCTGTGGGTGAACACCGTTGCGCCCGTTCTCAGGTCCGGCGACTATCGTGGAGTGATGCCGCGTACCGACTCTCGCCTGCTGTCCGCGCGCCCGACGGCGGCCCTGATGGCGCTCGCCGTCGCGTTCGCCTTCCTGATGACGATGCTGGCCGCTGGGCCCGCACGGGCCGAGAGCCCCCAGGACCTGAGCGGCGCCGTCACCGACACCGCCGGCGTCCTCAGCTCGAGCGAGGCGCAGGAGATCACCGCGGCCGCCGCGCAGCTCGAGTCCGAGTACGGCTACAGCTTCGTCGTCGTGTACGTCGAGGACTTCGGCGGGATGTCGAAAACCGACTGGGCAGACCAGACCTGGGACGAGACCGGGATGGACAGCGACGACATCCTGATGTCCGTGGCCGTCCAGGACCTCGACTCCGACCTCATCGTCGGCACCGGCGTGAACGTCTCCGACGCCCAGGTCGACCGGATCTCCAGCGACGCGGTCAGTGCACTCGACTCGGGTGAGTATGCGCAGGCCGCCCTGGGCGCGATCAGCAACGTCCAGACCATGGCGGGCGGCTCCACATCATCCACCTCGGTATCGGCGCCGAGCCTCGTCAACCCCGTCCCGATCTTCCTTGTTGCAGGCGTGATCATCGTCGCGATCTCCGGGCTCGTCGTCTTCATGCGCACCCGCAAGCGTCCGGCCGGGCCTCGCCCGGCCTACCCCGGCTACGACGGCACGATCGACCCGAACGCGAACGTCTCCACGCCTGAGCTCAGCACGCGGGCGGGCGCGGCGCTCGTCGCGATCGACGACGCGATCAAGTCCGGTGAGCAGGAGCTGGACTTCGCGGAGGCGCAGTTCGGGCTCGAGGCCACCGACACCTTCCGCCAGACCATCGCGCAGTCGCAGGCCAAGGTCCAGCGCGCCTTCACGCTGCGCCACCAGCTGGACGACACCACCCCGGAGACCGAGCCGCAGGCCCGCGCGATGATGGTCGAGATCCTCGACCTGTGCTCCCAGGTCGACTCCGAGCTCGCGACCCAGTCGCAGTCGTTCGAGAAGCTGCGCGACCTGCAGGCACGCACCCCGCAGCTGCTCGACGAGCTCGAGCGCCGGGTCGGGGAGATCCGCAGCCGGATCCCCGCCAGCATCGCCATGCTGGACCAGCTGGGCACGCAGTACCCCAGCTCGGCCCTGGGCACCGTGTCCGCCAACCCGGGCCAGGCCCAGCAGCTGCTCGACGGCGCGCTGACCACCATCACCGAGGCGCGCGCCGACCTTGGGCGCGACGACCGGGCCAGCGCGATGAACCGCGGGCGCGCGGCGGAGCAGGCGGTGGCCCAGGCCGGCACGCTGCTCGACGCGGTCGACAACGCGGGCAGCGAGCTGGCCTCCGCGGGCCCGCGCCTGCAGGCGGCGCTCGCCTCGATCAGCTCGGACCTGACCGACGTCGACCGGCTCGCCCCACGGGACGCCGCGGTGGGCCTGGCCGCACAGCGGGCGCGCACCGCCGTGACCGCCGGTGAGGCCGCGCGCTCCGGCGGGGACCCGCTCGCCGCGATCTCCGAGCTGACCACCGCCGAGGCGGCCCTGGACCAGTCCCTGGCGCCCTACCGCGAACAGGCGGAGCAGCAGCAGCGCGCCACAGCCTCGCTCGACGAGATGCTCGGCCGCGTCGACTCGCGCATACGCTCGACCAACGCGTTCATCGAGACGCGTCGAGGCGCCGTCGGGCCCGAGGCACGCACGCGGCTGTCCGAGGCGATCCGGCACCTGACCCAGGCGCAGAACCTGCGCGCCTCGGACCCGGTGACGGGGCTCAAGGCCGCGCAGTACGCCGAGCAGCTGGCCGTGCAGGCGCAGCAGATCGCCGAGGGCGACGTCAACCGGTGGCAGGGCGGTCAGGGCGGCGGACAGGGCGGCATGAACGTCGGCGGCATGGTCCTCGGCGGCATCCTCATCGACTCGATGCTGCGCGGCAACGGCGGACGCCGAGGCGGGCTGGGCGGGAGCGGGTTCGGCGGAGGCGGATTCTCCGGCGGCGGGTTCTCCGGCGGTGGCCGCCGCAGCGGTGGCTTCTCCGGCGGCGGACGCCGCGGAGGCGGGTTCTCCGGTGGGGGCAGGCGACGGTGAGCTCCGCTCACCGCACCCTCGCACCACGCCCGACGGCGGTGGTATGACAGGCTTCGTCGCAGTGTTGTGATCGCGTTTTCTCCCGTGAGGTTTTCGACCAGCAGCAAGAGAGGTACTACCTGATGACTGAGAAGCAGAGCATCTTCGGCCGCGTGAGCCAGCTGGCCAAGGCCAACATCAACGCGATGCTGGACCGGGCCGAGGACCCGCAGAAGATGATCGACCAGCTCATCCGCGACTACACGAACAACATCGCGGAGGCGCAGGACGCCGTCGCGGTCACGATCGGCAACCTGCGGCTGGCCGAGCAGGACTACCGCGAGGACGTCGCCGCCGCCCAGGACTGGGGCAACAAGGCGATCGCCGCCTCGCAGCGGGCCGACGCCCTGCGCACCAGCGGGGACACCGCGGGCGCGGACAAGTTCGACAACCTCGCCAAGGTCGCGATCAGCAAGCAGATCGCCGCCGAGTCCGAGGCGAAGTCGGCCGAGCCGATGATCTCCCAGCAGACCGAGGTCGTGGAGAAGCTCAAGACCGGCCTGGCACAGATGAAGGACAAGCTGGTCGACCTCAAGCAGCGTCGCGACTCGCTCGTGGCCCGGCAGAAGTCCGCGGCCGCCCAGGCGAAGGTGCACGAGGCCATCGGGTCGATCAACGTGCTCGACCCCACCAGCGAGATCTCCCGGTTCGAGGACAAGGTCCGCCGCGAGGAGGCCCGCGTCGCCGGGCAGGCGGAGATCGCCGCAAGCTCGCTCGACGCCCAGTTCGAGGAGCTCGAGAAGGACGCCTCGCAGATCGAGATCGAGGCGCGGCTCGCGGCGCTGAAGAAGCCCGCGTCCCTCGGTGGCACGGCGCAGGCCGCGCAGATCGAGCAGTAGCCCACCCCGCCACCGGCCGTCCGACTTTTCTGGGCTCTGGGTCACGATCGATGACCCAGAGCCCAGAAAACCCGCCGGCACGCCCGCCCGGCCGGCGCGCGGAGTCCAGCCGCTAGGCTGAAGGCATGTCCGAGACAGCGCAGCGCAAGACGTACCTGCTCGTCGACGGGGAGAACATCGACGCCACCCTCGGGATGAACGTCCTGGGCCGGCGGCCCAGCCCCGACGAGCGTCCCCGCTGGGACCGCATCACCGACTTCGCCCAGAAGCTGTGGGACCAGCCCGTGACGGGGCTGTTCTTCCTCAACGCCACCTCGGGCCAGATGCCGATGCCGTTCGTGCAGGCCCTGCTCGCCATGGGCTACCGGCCGATCCCGCTGGCCGGTGGACCGGGCGACAAGGTCGTCGACATGGGGATCCAGCGCACCCTCGAGGCGATCATCCCGCTGGACGCGGATGTGCTGCTCGGCAGCCACGACGGGGACTTCATCCCACAGGTCGAGGCGCTGCTCGGCCCCGACCGGCGCATCGGCGTCCTGTGCTTCCGCGAGTTCGTCAACGCGCGCATGGCCGAGCTTGCCGAACGCGGCCTGGGCTTCTACGACCTCGAGCACGACATCAACGCATTCAACGCCCCGCTGCCGCGCGTGCGCATCATCCCGATCGAGGAGTTCGACCCGGTCTTCTTCCTCTGACCGTGGCGGGCACCGCCCCCGACCCCACCGGCGCGGCGCCCGCGACGGAAGCGACGGGCAGGCCACAGGCCCCACGCCGCTTCCGCGCGGACATCCAGGGGCTGCGCGCCCTGGCCGTCGGCCTCGTGGTGCTCTACCACTGCGGGGTGCCCGGCCTGAGCGGCGGGTTCGTGGGCGTCGACGTGTTCTTCGTGATCTCCGGCTACCTGATCACCACGCACCTGCTGGAGTCGCTGGCCCGCGACGGGCGGGTGTCCTTCGCGGACTTCTACGCCCGGCGGGTGCGCCGGATCCTGCCCGCGTCATTTGCGGTGCTCGTCGCGACGGTCGCGGCCGCGGTGATCTGGGTGCCGCCTCTGCAGCTGCGCGCGGTCCTCACCGGCGCGATCGCGACGGCCGCCTATGTGCCCAACTACCTGTTCGCCGTCCAGGGCACCGACTACCTGGCCGACGCCGAACCCTCCCTGTTCCAGCACTACTGGTCGCTGGGCATCGAGGAGCAGTTCTACCTGCTGTGGCCCGCGCTGCTCGCCGCCGGGTTCTGGGCGGTGCGCCGCAGCGAACGCCGCCTGGTGTGGGTCGCCGTCGCCGTCGCCGTCGTGTCCCTCGCCTGGTGCATCACCCTCACGACGGCCTCGCAGCCATGGGCGTTCTTCTCGCTGCACACCCGCGCGTGGGAGCTCGCGGCCGGCGGAATCCTGGCCTTCGCCGTGCGCCCCCGGGCGCGCGCAGCTCGCCCCGCGGGCCCCCCGGTACGCGGGCTGGGGGCGGTGGCCGGCTGGGCCGGGCTCGGGTTGCTCGCCTGGGTCGCCGTCACCTTCGACTCGACGGTGCCCTACCCCGGGTGGCACGCCCTGCTGCCGGTCGCAGCCTCCGTCCTGATCATCGCCGGCGGTACGCCGCTCGCCGGCGCGGCGCCCGCACGCGGCGGGCCCACCGCACTGCTGAGCCTCGCCCCGCTGCAGGGAGTCGGCCTGGTGTCCTACTCCCTGTACCTGGTGCACTGGCCGCTGCTGACGATCCCGCAGGCCGCCGTCGGCGCCGGCACGCCGCTCCCGCTCGGGGTGCGGCTCGCACTCGGCGCCGCAAGCGTCCCGCTCGCCTACGCGCTGTTCCGCTGGGTGGAGGACCCCGCGCGGCGCTCCCGGCTCGCCCGCGCACGCCCGCGCCGGTCCCTGCTGCTGGCCGGGGCGGCCTCGGCCGCCGTCGTCGCGCTGTCCGCAGGCGGCCTGGTGCTTGCGGAACGGTCTCTCGCCAGAGGCGAGGGCGCGGCGGTGGCGGCGCAACCGCCGTCGACGACGGTTCGGGGAGCCGACGTCGTCCCCGCGAACCTCACGCCGTCCCTCGCGGACGCGGCAAGCGACGTCCCGGTGATCTACGCGGACGGCTGCCACCGCGACGACACGTCGACGGATGCCAGCGGGTGCCTGGTCGGGCAGGGCCGGGCCGACGACGGTTCCGTGCCGCGCGTGGCGCTGTTCGGTGACTCGCACGCCGCGCAGTGGTTCCCCGCGTTGGCCGTGCTCGCCGAGGCGGGCGAGATCGTCCTGGACTCGAACACCAAGAACTCGTGCCCGCCCGCCGCGGTCCCCGTCGTGATCGACGGGGTGCCCTACACCTCCTGCGACACGTGGCGCGACGGCGTGCTGGAGCGGTTCGCGGGCGACCCGCCGGACGTCGTCGTCCTGGCCGGCTACGCGCGCTCCCCCTACCTGACCGGCGCGCCGGACATGGCGACCGCCTGGGCGGACGGGTTGACCCGGACCATCGCCGCGCTGCCCGCGAGCACGCACGTGGTGGTGCTCACCGACACCCCGGTGATGGCGGAGAACCCGGCGCTGTGCCTGTCCGCACATCTGGACGACGCAGGTGCGTGCGGGCGGGCGCGTGCCGGCGCACTCGACCCGGCGGTGCGCGTCGCGGAGTCCGATGCCGCGCGCGCGGGCGGTGCTCGGTTCGCGGACCTCAGCGACTACCTGTGCTCGCCCGAGCAGTGCCCCGCGGTGATCGGCGCCGATCTGGTCTACCGCGACGCCCACCACCTGAGCGCCACCTACGCCGCAGCTCTCGCCCCGGCGGTCCGCGCCGCGGTGCTCGGCGCGGCCCTCCCCCCGGAGGGGCCGCCCACGTCCACGTAGGTACCCCGGTGTACCCGCAATCTTGGGATCAAGACCCCAC
>JBQGOU010000139.1:0-8241 GCA_052086865.1 Cellulomonadaceae bacterium | reverse complement strand
TGCACCCATCCTCGCGCCGTTCTTCACCGAGCTCGACCTCACCGGCGACCGGCAGGTCACGCAGGCTGACCTCGCCGTCGTCGCCGCACTGCTCGGGCAGTCGGCCCCGGCCGAGGCGCCGGCGGCCGACGTCGACGGCGACGGGACCATCACGGTCGCCGACCTGGCCGCCGTCTCGCAGCGGATGATCTACGACGACGGTCCGTTCGAGCTCGTCGAGGCCGATCTGGTGGACATGCAGGGCGCCATGAACGCCGGCGTGACCACATCGGTCGAGATCACCCAGGAGTACCTCGACCGCATCGCGGCCTACGACCGCACCACCGTGCCGGGCGCGCTCGCACCGCTGAACTCCGTGATCACCACGAACGCCAGCGCTCTCGAGGCTGCGGCGCAGGCGGACGCCCAGCGGGCCGAGTCCGGCTTCACGAGCATGCTGCTCGGGGTGCCGGTGGCCGTCAAGGACAACTACAACACCAAGGACATGCCGACGTCCGCGGGCTGCGGTTGCTGGGAGGACAACCAGACCACGAGCGACGCATTCATGGTCGGCAAGCTGCGCGAGGACGGCGCGGTCATTCTCGCCAAGGCGGCCATGGACGAGTTCGCCTTCAACTTCGAGTCGCGCTTCTCCACCGGGCAGCCCGCAGGGCAGTACCTGACTGTCGTCAGCCCGTACGCGACCGACCGGTCCGCCGGGGGCTCGTCGGGAGGCACCGGGGCATCGGTTGCCGCAAACCTCGCCGGCCTCGGCTTCGGCACCGACACGGGCGGGTCCATCCGGGTCCCCTCGTCCTACAACCAGCTGGTCGGGGTCCGTCCGACTGTCGGCCTGGCCAGCCGCGACGGCATCGTGCCGCTGGCCCTGAGCCAGGACACCGGCGGGCCCCTGGCCCGGTCCGTGCTGGACGCCGCACTCGCCCTGGACGCCGTGGCCGGAACCGACGCCGAGGACACCGTGACGGCGCGCCAGGAGGGCAAGGTGCCCGAGTCCTACACCACCGAGCTGTCCGCAGACGCCCTGGACGGGGCCAGGATCGGTTACGTCCCGGCCATGGTCGGCTCCGACCCGACCACCCAGCGCCTGTGGGCGCAGACGATCACGACGCTCGAGTCGCTCGGTGCCACCGTGGTTGCGGTCGAGGCACCGGCCGGCTTCGACGCAGTGCTGGCCGAGCCGTCCGGAAGCAACTACGAGCTGCGGTACGACCTGGCGGCGTATGCCACGAAGTTCTTGTCGCCCACGGTCCAGGCCCGGACCCTGCCCGAGATCGTCGCCTCGGGCCGGTACGTCCCGCAGAACCTGGCCGCCTACCAGGTACGCGGGGCGGTTACGGACGAGCAGTACGAGGCGTGGGCCGGTCCGGAGGGCAGCCACACGCTTCAGCTGGCCGCCGGCAAGACGCTGGTCACCTCGATGCTCGAGGACGGTGAGCTGGACGCGCTGGCCTATCCCACCGCCAACCCGTACGCACCGCAGGGCTTCAACATGCGGCTGAGCCCCAACACGGGCATGCCTGCGGTGACCGTGCCGATCGGGCAGGCGACCGAGGCCGACGCGACCGTCACGGGCGGGAACGTCAACCTCGAGCTCCTTGGGCGCGACTTCGACGAGGGCCACCTCCTGGGCCTCGCCTACGCCCTCGAGCAGGAGGTGCAGGCGCGCACCACGCCCGCGCTGTTCGGTCCGCTGGCGCCCTAGCTCACGGGCTCGCTGCCGGACCCCGCACAATCGCCCGGATGACCTCGACCGGGAGCTTGGGCGTGCGGTCCGGCAGCGTCAGCCCGTTGGTCTCCTGGTCGGTGTCCGTGAGCTGGGTGTAGCAGGTCCCCGCCAGGAACGGGCTCGCCTGCAACGCGCCGAACACCCCGGCGAGGCGCTCACGGTAGTCCTCGGCGTCCATGGCCCGGGAGTATCCCCAGGAGTCGCCGGCGAAGGTCGAGGCATAGCTCACCCCGCCGAACTCGGTGACCATCACCGGGGTGTCCGTGTCACCGCCCCGGCGGGGCTCGGCGAACACCGCCCGGCCCGCAGGTCCGGTGCCGTCCAGGACCTGCGCGATCCGTTCGCGCGAGCCGTACCTGGCGCGCATCTGCTCGGCGTCGGTGTAGTCGTGGATGCTCCAGATGTCGGAGTCGGTGTGCTCCCAGCCGTCGTTGGAGATCACCGGCCGGCTCGGGTCGACCGCCCGGGTCAGCGCCGCCAGCGCCGTGGCGTAGGCACGCTGCGCTGGATCGTGGGCGATGTGCTGCACCCCCCAGCTCTCGTTCAGCGGCACCCACGTGACGATGCTCGGGTGGGAGTGGTCGCGCTCGAGGATCTCGAGCCACTCGCGCGTCAGCCGGGCCACCGCCGTCGTGGAGAACTCGTACGCATTGGCGGTCTCGCCCCAGACCAACAGGCCCAGCCTGTCCGCCCAGAACAGGAAGCGCGGGTCCTCGACCTTCTGGTGGATGCGGGCCGCGTTGAAGCCCAGGGACTTGATCAGCTCCACCTCCGCGCGCAGGGCGTCGGGCGAGGGCGCCGCCAGATGGCTCTGCGGCCAGTACCCCTGCTCGAGCACCGAGCGCACGTAGTACGGGTGGCCGTTGAGCAGGAACCGTCCGCCGCCGACGGCCGCCGAGCGCAGGCCCAGGTAGGAGCCGACGTCGTCGCGTTCGCCGGAGTCCGAGGTGAGGGTCACCCGGGCGTCGACCAGACGTGGATGCTCCGGGCTCCACAGCAACTCCTCGCAGCCCTGCCCGTTGCCCATGGGCGCCAGCGCGATCGGAACCGTGACCCGCTGGCCGGCCAGGGCGACGTCCACCTGCGCAAGCTCGGCGCCGTCGTGGGTCAGCTGCACCGCGAGCCGCTCACCTGGCCGGGCGGCGCGGGAGAGGCCTACCTCGAGAGTGACCAGACCCCGGACGACGTCGGGCGTCCAGGCCAGGCGCGTCAGGTGCAGCTCCGGCACCGCCTCTAGCCACACCGGCTGCCAGATGCCGGTCGTGCGCTCGTACCAGATCGAGTGCGTGCGGGGCTGCCAGTCCTGCTTGCCGCGCGGCTGAGCCACGTCGAGCGGGTCGTCCTCGGCGCGCACCACGACCGTGTGCGGGCCAGCGGTCGCAACCAGCGCCGTGACATCGGCCGAGAACGGCGTCTGCCCACCCTCGTGCTCCGCGACGAGCTGCCCGTCCACCCACACCCGGGCGCGGTAGTCGACGGCGCCCAGGTGCAGCAGCACGCGCTTGCTCGTCGGGGCGAGCAGGGCCAGCTCCGCGGGGGTCAGCTCCCGGCGGTACCACACGACGCGGTGGTAGCCGGTGTCCCCGATGCCCGAGGCGGGCGACTCCGGGGGGAAGGGCACCTGGATCTGGCGGGTGAACGGCCCGTCGTCGGTGTGCCAGGAGGCGTCGAGGCCGGCGTCCTCATCGTCGTGGGCGAAGCCCCAGGGGCCGCACAGGTCCACCCAGGTGTCGCGGACTAGCTGGGGGCGGGGGTAGGTGTCATCGGTCGTCATAGTCGCTCAGCCTTCCAGCGTCCGGGTGATCAGGTCCCGGAAGTCCGGGATCCGCACCACGGTCACGAGGTTGGAGTCGTGGAAGGACTTGGCCGGCGCCCCGCGAAAGCGTGCGGCCACCCGCACGGCCGCGACCACGTCCGGTCCGTCGACGCGCCAGTCCACGTACTGGAAGCCGTGCCGCTCGTCGTCGGGGTGGTGCAGCACCACGTGCACCACGGACCACTCCCGCAGGTCCGGGCTGGTCACGAGCGACAGCGTGTTGCGGGCCGTGACCTGCAGGTGCGGGCTCGCGTCGTACAGGGCGGTGTTGACCAGGGAGACGTACAGCCCCAGCTGCGCGTCGTGGCGCACCGTGAACTTGGACTCGGCCCCGGGCAGCGCGCCCAGGTGCGGGGACCCGGCCGGCAGCCCGTCCGCGTCGAGCTCGCCGAGGGCGGCCACCTGACGGCTGCGGTCGGCGCCGTTGGTGCGCAGCAGGTTCGCGAGGCCGCCGGCCGCAGTGATCACGGTGTTGCCCTCCAGCCAGCTGCCGACGCCCTGTTCGCGCAGCTCCGCGGGCACCGCAAGCGACGGGGTGATCGTCCAGCTCTCGGCGCGCAGCAGGTCCGCGCCGGCGTCCGCGTGCATGACGGCGGCGGCGAAGTGCCCCCACGAGTCGTCGTCGTTCGTCAGTGTCTCGACCGCACGCCACAGGCGTCCACCGTGCTCCACGAGGGGCACCGGCGCGGTGTGAAAGCGCTGCGCGGCGCTGATCAGCCCGTGCTCACCGTCCACGGGCTCGGTCCAGGTCCGGCCGCCGTCCTCGGAGCGCCGGATCACCAGGTCCCCGTACTCGGCGCTCGTGCCGAGCAGGTACAGCGCATCGTCGCGGGCGAACAGGGTCGCCCAGAAGCATCCGTCCAGCCGGGCGATCTACTCCCAGTCCCCGGTGCCGTCCGGAGAGCGGTAGACGTAGCTGGTGCCCACCCCCGCGTCGGTGCCGAACACGTCGTGGGAGACGACGTGGGTGCCGTCGGGCAGGACAACCACCGACGGGCTGCCCAGGAAGCGGTCCGATTCCCAGGGGAGCGAGGCCACCACCGACCCCCACGGGATGGTGTGCTCGTCGACGGTGGGCTCGCGGTCGTTCATCGGTTCCTCTTTCTGGTTCGTCATCGAGACCAGCGCTTCATGCTCCGCTCGGCGACACCTTACAGCGCTGGAAACTGGTGTCAATCGCGGTCTGACGCCTGCATTAGGCTGCTGCTGGAGGTCGCAGCGCAAGCGGCAGGAGAAGTCGTGGCGAGGGTCAGGCTGCAGGACGTCGCGGCGCTGGCCGGCGTGTCGATGAAGACCGTGTCGAACGTCGTGCGCGAGCGTCCACACGTCTCTGCCGCCATGCGGGAACGGGTCCAGCGCGCCATCGACGAGCTCGGCTACCGGCCGCACGCCAATGCGCGAAACCTTGCGACGGGGCGGACCGGGGTGCTGGCGCTTGCGATCCCCAACACAACGGTGCCGTACTTCGGCGAGCTGGCCGACGCGTTCGCCCGGCATGCGCGCGAGCGCGGGTACCGGCTCCTGCTCGAGCGGACCTTCGGTTCGCTCGAGCGCGAGCGGCAGGTTCTCGAGGCCGCCGAGTCCGGGCTGGTCGACGCCGTCGTCTTCAGCCCCTCCGAGATGTCCGCCGAGGAGATCGCACTCGGACGCGCAGGCGTTCCGATGGTGCTGTTGGGGGAGGCGCCCGCCCCACCGGCCGTCGACCGAGTCATGATCGACAACGTTGCGGCGGCACGGATGTCGGCCGATCACCTGATCGCGTCCGGGCGGACGCGGATCGGGTTCCTCGGTCATGAGGCCGAGCGCTTCTCGCACACCTCACGGTTGCGCCTCGCCGGCTACCGGGCCGCGCTCGAGGCGGCCGGGCTGCCAGTCGATGCCCGACGGATTCTGCGGCTGGCGCACCCTGCCCCTGGCGCCACCAACCCGATCGATCCCACCTACGCCTACTCCGTGGTGCGCTCGGCCGTGGAGCGCGGCGTCGAGATGGACGGTCTCGTGTGCCGTGACGACCTCGCCGCGTTCGGCGCCCTGCGGGCCTCCGAAACCGCGGGGATTCGCGTGCCCGACGATGTGGCGGTGGTGGGCTGGGACGACGTCGTGTTCGCCCGCTTCTGCACGCCCACCCTGACGTCCGTGTCTCCGGACCACGACGCAATCGTCCGCGCTCGACATGCTCGAGGAGCGGATCGCCGGCCTCGCCGGTCGCGGGCGGCACCGGCTGAGCCCGTTCCACCTCGCCGTCCGGCAGAGCGCGCCGTAGGCGCCCTGCTCAGCCCTAAGCGATCCGGACGACCATCTTCCCGGTGTTCGCCCCGCGCATCATGTCCACGAACGCGTCCACCGTGTGCTCGATCCCGTCCACCACGGTCTCGTCGTAGGCGATCTCCCCGGCCGCGAACCACTCGGCGACCCGAGCGTTGAACTCCGGGGCGAGGGCGAGGTAGCCACCCACGGTGAAGCCCTTGAGCGTCAGGCCCCGCGTGATGATGTTCGCCATGTTGTCCGGTCCCGGAAGCCTGCGCCCGGCGTTGTAGGCGGAGATCGCCCCGCACAGCGCAAGCCGGCCGCCGTCGTTCATCACGTCGAGGGCCGCCTCGAGGTGGTCTCCGCCCACGTTGTCGAAGTACACGTCCACACCGCCGGGGACGAGTGCGGGCAGCTGCTCGCGCACCGGCGCGTCCTTGTAGTCCAGCGCGGCGTCGAAGCCGTACTTCTCGGTCAGCAGACGCGCCTTCTCGGCGCTACCGGCGGACCCGACCACCCGCCCGGCGCCCAGCAGCCGCGCGAACTGCCCGACGGCGGTCCCCACCGCACCGGCCGCGCCCGAGACGAAGACCGTGTCGCCGGGGGCGAGTCCGGCGACGGCGGTCAGCCCGACGTAGGCGGTCAGGCCGGTCATGCCCAGGATCCCGAGGTAGAGCGAGAGCGGGGCGCCGGGGAGCTCGGGCACCACCCGGAAGGTGGCGGCGTCATCCTGGACCACATCGGACCAGCCGTGCTGGTGCAGGACGACGTCGCCTACGGCGAGCTTGTCGGAGGCGGACTCCGTGACGCGCCCGATCGCGCCGCCGGTGATGGTCTGGCCGATCGCGTATGGAGCGGTGTAGCTGCGCGTGTCGTTCATCCGCCCCCGCATGTACGGGTCCACCGAGACGAACTCGTTGGCCACGCGCACCTGGCCGGGCGCGAGGTCGCCGAGTGTGACGCGGACCGTGCGGAAGTCGTCCGGCGTGGGCCAGCCCTGGGGGCGGGCGGCGAGCTGGACCTGGGTGCTGACTGCAGGGGACATGTCATGGATCTCTCTGTGCGAGGTCGGTGCGGCTAGAGCACGAGACCGAGGACGAGCAGGACGACGGCGAGCAGGGGCAGCGCGCCTTGGGTGAGGGCGGCCCTTCGCTTGGTAGGGGCGGAGGCGAACAGCACGGTGGCGGCCCCCGCCATGGACCCGGCGCCGGCGAGAACGAGCGCGGCACCGGCCCCCGTCTGTCCCAGTGCGGTGAGCACCACACCGGCGGCGGCCGTGATCGCGAGGAAGAGGTTGTAGAACCCCTGGTTGAACGCCATGTCCTCGGTGGCCGCGGCCTCCTCGGCGCTGAGCCCGAAGGTGGCGCGTGCCCGACCGCCCGTCCAGGTGAGCGACTCGAGCACGAAGATGTACACGTGCAGGAGCGCGGCGAGTACGGCGAAGGACAGCGCGGCGACGATCATGGCGGGCACCTTCCGGGGCTGATCCGCACCAGCCGTGGGGGGTTCGTTCTGGAGTGTTCGTTCCAGCGTATATTGGAATGAACGTTCCACAAATCGAGAGGTGACTGTGAGCAGGGCGCAGACGTTCGACACCGGCGCCGTGGTGCGCGCGGCACGTGACGTCTTCTGGTCCCTGGGCTACGACGGCGCGTCCATTCCCGCGCTCGAGGAGGCGACGAGGTTGCGTCGCTCGAGCATCTACCACGCCTTCGGCAGCAAGCGCGGTCTGTTCGACGCGGCCGTCGCCAGCTATCTGGACGAGGTCGTCCGGCCGCGGTTGCGGCCCCTGGCCGCGCCTGCCGTGCCGCCGGAGGCCGTGATCCGCTACCTCGAGGGCCTGCGCACCGCGCTCGAGCAGGCAGGATCGTTCACGGCGACCAACGGGTGCCTGCTCGTCAACGCTGCGGGGGCCCCTATCTCCCAAGATGTTGCCGTGCGCGAGACGGTCGCCGGATATCGCGCCGAGCTTCGCGCGGCACTGGGCCGGGGCATCAGGGCCCGCTTCCCGGACCGGCCCGACGTCGATCGGCTCGCCGAGGTGTGCGCCGGACTGGTCGTCTCGGCGTTCGCCCTGACGCGCGTGGACAACACCGCTGCGCTGCAGGCCGTGGACACTGCGCTCGAGCTGCTCGAGGCGGGGTGAGGCGGACGTTGCCCGCGGTGCCCTACTGCACCGGCTGGCCCGAGTGCACCTCAAGGCCGCCCGAGACCGGGAGGTTCACCCCGTTGATCGGATCGGACTCGTCCGAGGCGAGGAAGTACATGGTGCGGGCCACGTCCTCAGGCGAGGCGATGCGGCCCAGCGGGTTGACGTTCTCGAACTGCGTGATCACCTCGGGCGGGTTCGCCAAGAACATGGGAGTCTTCGTCGCGCTGGGGTCCACGTTGTTCACTCGGATCCCGAACTTCCCGTAGTCCAGGGCCATCGCCCTCACCAGGTTCACCACGG
>JBQGOU010000138.1:0-8270 GCA_052086865.1 Cellulomonadaceae bacterium | reverse complement strand
CGGCTTGGGCCCCAGGGCACGGGCGGCCAGCGCCGCGAGGTCCTGCGGGGCGAGCGTCCACACCAGCTCGGGCAGCAGCGCAGCAAGGTGCGGCTCGAGCCCCACCGTGCGCGGCACGCGCCCAGACTCGCTTGCCAGACGGTCGGCGAACACTCCGGCCACGGTTTTGTAGGCCCGGTACTGCAGCAGCCGGGCGAACAGCAGGTCGCGAGCCTCGAGCAGCTCGAGATCCTCCGCGCTCTCGACCTCGCCCGAGGGAAGCAGCCGGGCGGCCTTGAGGTCGAGCAGGGTTGCGGCCACCACAAGGAACTCGCTCGCCACGCCCAGGTCCCACGCGGGGGCGCCGTCTCGCCCGCGGTCCGCGGCGCGGATGTGCGCAATGAACTCGTCGGTGACCGTGGCGAGCGCCACCTCGGTGATGTCCAGCTTGTGCTTGGCGATCAGCGAGAGCAGCAGGTCGAAGGGACCGGAGAAGTTCACCAGGTGCACCTGGAAGTCACCCGAGCCGCTCGCGGGCGCCTCCTGCTCCGGTGCGGTGTGCGTCAGCGTGGCCTCAGGCGGCGTCGCCACGAGCAATCAGCTCCCGCGCCAGCTCCAGGTGGGCGGGTGCGCCGGGGGGGGGCGGGGCGGGCCGCGGCCGGGGGGCCAGTGCGCCGGGGTGGTTCGGGGCGTAACTCGTAATCGGTTCCGCGGCGACTGAGGCGTCCGGGAACTTCACCGTCCGGCTGATCACGGTGTGCAGCATGGTGTCGCCGAAGGCCTCGTACACCCGGGCCACGACCTCGCGGGCGTGCAGCGTGCGCGGATCGAACATCGTCGCGACGATCCCGTCGATCTCCAGGCTCGGGTTGAGCCGGTCGCGGACCTTCTCGATCGTCTCGACCAGCAGCGCCACGCCGCGCAGCGCGAAGAACTCGCACTCGAGCGGGATCAGCACGCCGTGGGCCGCCGTCAGGGCGTTGACGGTGAGCAACCCGAGGGACGGCTGGCAGTCCACGAGGATCACGTCGTACTCGTCGATGACGGGCCGCAGCACGCGGGACAGGACCGACTCGCGGGCCACCTCCCCGACCAGCTGCACCTCGGCAGCGGACAGGTCGATGTTCGCCGGCAGCACGTCGAGGTTCTCGACCTCGGTGGAGCGGATGATGGCGTGGATGTCCGCCGAACGCTCCATCAGCAGGTTGTAGATGGTCTTGTCGAGCTCATGGGCGTTGATGCCCAGGCCCACCGAGGCGGCGCCCTGCGGGTCGAAGTCGACGATGAGCACGCGCCGCCCGTAGTCGGCGAGCGCAGCACCGAGGTTGATCGTCGTCGTGGTCTTGCCCACCCCGCCCTTCTGGTTGCACATCGCGATGATGCGCCCCGGTCCGTGGCTGCTCAGCGGCTGGGGCTCGGGAAAGTCGGGCATCGGACGCCCGACGGCGTCGGTGCTCGTCTGCGCTGCGGACTTGGCGGTGCTCACCCGCTAACGCTATCGCAGGTGCCCGCCGCGCTCAGTGGAGCGCGCGCGGGTGGGCGGCGACGTACATCTCGCGCAGCGCATCCGGCGTGACCATCGTGTAGATCTGCGTCGTGGTGACGGAGGCGTGTCCCAGCAGCTCCTGAACCACCCGCACATCGGCGCCGCCGGCAAGCAGATGTGTGGCGAACGAGTGCCGCAACGTGTGCGGCGACACATGCTCGGCGCCGGGGATCCGGGCGCGCTGGGCTGCCGAGCGCAGCACCGCCCACGCGCTCTGCCGGCTCAGGCGGGCACCCCGGGTGTTCAGGAAGACCGCGGGCGTGCCTGCCCCTCGGGCTGCCAGAGCAGGCCTGGCGCGCACCAGATAGGCCTGCACTGCCTCGACGGCGTAGGAGCCCATCGGGACGATGCGTTCCTTGCGTCCCTTGCCGAACAGCCGCACGGCCGCACCGGCGGACGTGAGATCCAGGTCGTCCAGGTCGAGGCCCACGGCCTCGGAGATGCGTGCCCCGGTCGAGTAGACGAGCTCGAGCAGGGCCCGGTCGCGCAACGGGCCGGGGCCCTCCCCTGTGCCGGCCGCATCGAGGATCCGCGCGACGTCGTCCGTCGAGATCGCCTTGGGCAGTCGCTTGGGCAGAGCCGGAGGCCGCAGCGCACCGGCCGGGTCCACCTCGATCTCGCCCTCGAGCTCGCAGAACCGCAGCCAGCCGCGCACCGCCGCCAGGGCACGCGCCGTCGACGATGCGGACAGCGCAGCGCGTCCGTCCGACCCGGTGCGCAGGGCAAGGACGAAGTCCTCCACGTGCTCGGAGCGGATGGTGGCAACGGTCCACACCTGTTCGGCGCGCAGAAAGGCGACCGCACGGGCCAGGTCACGGCGATATGCGGCGATCGTGTTCGCGGACAGGCCACGCTCGATCGCGAGGTGATCGAGGTATCCGGCCACCGACCGCGCGAGCGCGCACGGCGGTGCGCCCACCGCGGGCAGACGCGCCTGGTCCGTGCTCATAGCACCGAAGGCTACGCCGCAGAACCCGCCACGGGTCGTGGACGCGCGGCGCGGCGCGGACTCACAGTGGCAGGAAGACGTCGACGACGACGGCGATGCTGAGCAGTGTGAGATAGGTGATCGAGGCCCGGAAGACCCGCATCGCCTGCAGCTTGCCGCGGGTGGGGTCCTGGGCGCGGCGCCACAGCCCGATGCACTCGGCGAGGAACCACATCCCGAGGCCGAACGCGCTGATCCCGTAGAACCAGCCCAGGCCGCCGACCGCCGGAAGAACCAGGAGCATGGAGCACACGATCATCGCCACCGTGTAGGCGAGCATCTCCGTCGCCACCCGGGTGTCCTTCGCCACGACGGGAAGCATCGGCACACCGGCGCGGGCGTAGTCGGCGCGGAACTTCATGGACAACGGCCAGTAGTGCGGCGGTGTCCAGAAGAACACCACACCGAACAGGGCGAACGGCGCCCAGGCGAGCCCGCCTGTCACGGCGGACCATCCGATGAGCACCGGCATGCAACCGGCCATGCCGCCCCACACGATGTTCTGTGAGGTACGCCGCTTGAGGATCATCGTGTATCCGACGACGTACAGCAGGATCGCTGCGGCCGCGAGCACCGCGGAGTAGGTGTTCACCAGCAGCGCGAGCCACACCAGCGAGAACAACCCGAGCACGGCGCCGAACGTCAGCGCAGCAGCCGGGGAGATCTCCCCGGTCGCGGTGGCACGTCGGCGCGTGCGGTTCATCACCCGGTCGATGTCACGGTCCAGGTAGCAGTTGAGCACGTTGGCGGACCCGGCCGCCGCGGCGCCTCCCACCAGGGTCGCCAGCACGAGCCACAGCGACGGCAGCCCACGTTGCGCCAACACCATCGTGGGGATGGTCGTCACGAGCAGCAGCTCGATGACACGCGGCTTCGTCAACGCGATGTACGCGCCGATCCGGGAGGTGGGCCGGACGTCAGCAGCGGCGTCCTGGGCCTGCCGTGGTCTGGTGCTGTGCACGCGGGAACCGTGTCCGTTCGTCGGGCGGGGCCCGGTGAGCGACAGCCATGGGCCACCGGTCCCGGGGTCGGGGGATCATCTCATGCTAATGCCATGCCCGGCCCGGGTCCTGCCGCACCAGGGTTAGGTCGGCCACATCGTGACCGCACGCTTCCAGCACGCGGATGCTCGGCGCAGGTGCCCACGCGCGGCGATAAGGTGAAGCCCTCGCACCGGCGCCCGACGTGGCCGCACGCTCGTCGTGACGACGAGGGTCATGACAACGACGGTGCCCTTGCCCTGTCTTGCACGTCCTGCACGCCCGACGCCGGTGAGCCCCGGCAGAAATGAGGTCCGGTGAACGCGTTCACGCCCGCTCAGCCGCTCGACTGGTCCGACCTGGACCGGCGCGCGATCGACACCGCGCGGATCCTGGCCGCCGACGCGGTCGAGAAGGTCGGCAACGGCCACCCCGGAACGGCGATCTCGTTGGCGCCTGCGGCCTACCTGCTCTACCAGAACTGGCTCAAGCACGACCCGAACGACACCGGGTGGCTGGGTCGTGACCGGTTCGTGCTCTCGTGCGGGCACTCGAGCCTGACCCAGTACGTGCAGCTCTACCTGGGCGGGTTCGGCCTGGAGCTCACGGACCTCGAGGCGCTGCGAACGTGGGGCTCGCTGACCCCCGGGCACCCGGAGGTCCACCACACCCGCGGCGTCGAGGTGACCACGGGCCCGCTGGGCCAGGGCCTGGCGAGCGCAGTCGGCATGGCGATGGACCAGCGTCGCGTCCGCGGGCTGCTCGACCCGGACACGGCGGCCGGGGAGAGCCCGTTCGACCACCACGTCTTCGTCCTCGCCTCCGACGGCGACCTGCAGGAGGGCGTGACGTCCGAGGCCAGCTCGATCGCGGGCACCCAGGAGCTCGGCAACCTCGTCGTCATCTGGGACGACAACCGGATCTCGATCGAGGGCAACACCTCGGTCGCGTTCACCGAGGATGTCGCCTCGCGCTACGCGGCGTACGGCTGGCATGTGCAGACGGTCGACTGGACTGCCGGGCCGAACGGCTACGTCGAGGATGTCCAGGCGCTCGACGCCGCGATCGCAGCCGCCGTGGCGGAGACGGGCAAGCCCTCGTTCATCCAGTTGCGCACGATCATCGCCTGGCCCTCCCCCACGAAGCAGAACGACCACGCCGCGCACGGCTCGAAGCTGGGTGACGCCGAGGTCGCCTCGCTCAAGGAGCTGCTGGGCTTCCCGGCGGACCGCTCCTTCTACGTCGAGCCCGAGGTGATCGAGCACGCTCGCCGCCTGCGTGAGCGCGGCGCTGCGCTGCACGCCGACTGGGACCTGCGCCTGGAGCAGTGGCGCGCCGCCAACCCCGAGCGTTCCGCGCTGCTCGACCGGCTCGTGGCCAGGGAGCTGCCCGCCGACTGGCAGGACGCGCTGCCGACGTTTGAGGCGGGCACCTCCGTCGCGACCCGTTCCGCCTCTGGGAACGTGCTGTCCTCCCTCGCCGGGGTCCTGCCGGAGCTCTGGGGCGGCTCGGCCGACCTCGCCGGGTCCAACAACACGACGATGAAGGGCGAGCCATCCTTCCTGCCGGCCCACCGCTCCTCGCACGAGTTCGCCGGCGACCTGTACGGGCGCACGCTGCACTTCGGCATCCGCGAGCACGCGATGGGGTCGATCCTGTCCGGCATGGCGCTGGCCGGGCTCACCCGCCCCTACGGCGGCACCTTCTTCCAGTTCAGCGACTACATGCGCGGCGCCGTCCGGCTCGCCGCACTGATGGACATTCCGCCGATCTACGTGTGGACGCACGACTCGATCGGTCTGGGCGAGGACGGGCCGACCCACCAGCCGGTCGAGCACCTGGCCGCCACCCGCGCCATCCCGGGCCTGTCCATCGTCCGCCCGGCGGACGCCAACGAGACGGCCGCCGCGTGGCGCATCATCCTCGAGCGCGACTCCGGGCCCACCGGCCTCATCCTGACCCGCCAGAACGTCCCGACGTTCCCGCGTGGTGAGCAGGGCTTCGCCAGCACCGACGGGGTCTCTCGGGGTGGCTATGTGCTCCTCGAGGCCTCCACCGGCACCCCTGAGGTGCTCCTGCTCGCCACCGGGTCCGAGGTGCAGCTCGCCGTCGCAGCGCGGGAGGTCCTCGAGTCCTCCGGCGTGCCGACCCGCGTGGTCTCGCTGCCGTGCCTGGAGTGGTTCGAGGAGCAGGACGTCGAGTACCGCGAGTCCGTACTCCCCCCGGCCGTACGGGCACGCGTCTCCGTGGAGGCGGGCATCGCCCTGAGCTGGTACCGCTACCTGGGTGAGGCGGGCCGTGCGGTCAGCCTCGAGCACTACGGCGCATCGGCCTCGGCGGAGACGCTCTTCGCGAAGTTCGGCTTCACCACCGAGCACGTGGTCGCTGCGGCGCGGGAGTCCCTCGAGATCGTGCGCGGGCAGGCCTCGCCGTCGCGCCCGCCCGCTCCGAGCCACAGCCGAAGGGAAGAATGATGACCGAGGTCCCGTCCGCAATCGCCTGCCTGAGCGCCTCCGGCGTCGCCGTTTGGCTCGACGACCTGTCGCGTGAGCTCATCCAGACGGGCGAGCTCGCCCGACTCACCGCCGAACGCGGCGTCGTGGGTGTCACCACGAACCCGACGATCTTCGCCAAGGCACTCTCCGAGGATGTCCGGTACGCCGAGCAGCTCGGTGTTCTGGCCGCCGTCGGCACGAGCGTGGACGACGCCGTGGTCGAGATCACCACGGACGACGTGCGCGATGCCGTCGACATCCTCGCACCGGTGCATGAGCGCACCGCGGGTCGCGACGGCAGGGTCTCGATCGAGGTCGACCCGCGCCTCGCGCACGACACCGAGGCGACCGTGGCGGCCGCGCGCGCCCTGTGGCAGCGTGTGGACCGCCCCGCCCTGTTCATCAAGATTCCGGCGACGCGGGAGGGGCTGACCGCCATCGCCGACGCCGTGGCGGACGGCATCAGCGTCAACGTGACCCTGATCTTCTCGCTCAAGCGCTACCGCGAGGTCGTCGACGCCTATCTCACCGGCCTGGAGATCGCGCGGGAGCGCGGCCTGGACCTGTCCACCATCCACTCGGTGGCCTCGTTCTTCCTCTCCCGCGTCGACGTCGCGGTCGACCCGCTGCTGACCGCCATCGGCACCGACACGGCGCGCGGCCTTCGCGGCGGCACAGCCGTCGCCAACGCCCGGCTCGCCTACGGGATCCACCTCGAAACCCTCGAGTCGGACCGGTGGCGTGCCCTGGCCGCCGTCGGTGCCACCCCCCAGCGCCCGCTGTGGGCATCCACAGGCACCAAGGATCCGTCCCTGCCCGACACGCTCTACGTGGACTCCCTCGTCGCCCCCGGCACGGTGAACACCATGCCCCGCACGACGCTTGAGGACGTGGCCGACCACGGAGCCACGACGTCCGACGACACGGACACGATCACGTCCGAACTCGGTGCCGCCCGCCGCCACCTGGACGCCCTGGCGCAGGTCGGGGTGGACCTGGCAGCCGTGACGCAGCGCCTGGAGGACGAGGGCGTGGAGAAGTTCGTCACCAGCTGGTCCGAGCTGCTCGACTCGGTCTCCGCGGGCCTGGCCTCGGCCACGGACCCCTCGGCGGTCGACCGGTGAGCCCGGCTCGCATCAGCGCCGGGCACAACCCGCTGCGTGACCCTCGTGACCTGCGCGTACCCCGCGTCGCCGGACCGTGCAGCCTGGTGATCTTCGGCGTCACCGGTGACCTCGCCCGCAAGAAGCTCATGCCTGCGGTGTACGACCTGTCCAACCGCGGTCTGCTCCCCCCGGGGTTCGCCCTCGTCGGCTTCGCGCGGCGCGAGTGGGATGACCAGGACTTCACCCAGGTCGTCCACGACGCGGTGAAGCAGTACGCCCGCACCCCGTTCCGGGAGGACGCCTGGAACCAGCTGGCCCAGGGCATCCGCTTCGTTCAGGGCACCTTCGATGACGAGGACGCCTTCACACGGCTGCGTGAGACGGTCGACGCCCTCGACGTCGAGCGCGGCACCCGCGGCAACCACGCCTTCTACCTGTCCGTGCCCCCCGGGTCCTTCCCGCTCGTGTGCCGCCAGCTCGCCCGCTCGGGACTCTCGGAGCAGGGCGACTCCTGGCGCCGGGTCGTCATCGAGAAGCCCTTCGGCCACGATCTCGCCAGCGCACGCGAGCTGAACGACGTGATCTCCGAGGTCTTCTCCCCGGACACGGTCTTCCGCATCGACCACTACCTCGGCAAGGAGACGGTCCTCAACCTCCTGGCCCTGCGGTTCGCCAACCAGATGTACGAGCCGATCTGGAACGCGCACTACGTCGATCACGTGCAGATCACCATGGCCGAGGACATCGGCATCGGCGGGCGGGCGGGGTACTACGACGGCATCGGCGCGGCCCGCGACGTCATCCAGAACCACCTGCTGCAGCTGATGGCACTGACCGCGATGGAGGAGCCGGCCTCGTTTCACGCCGAGGACCTCATCGCGGAGAAGATCAAGCTGCTCTCGGCAGTGCGCCTGCCTCCCGACCTGTCCCGGCACACCGCGCGCGGCCAGTACGCCGCGGGCTGGCAGGGCGGCGAGGAGGTGGTCGGCTACCTCCAGGAGAAGGGCACCGATCCGCACTCCACGACGGAGACCTATGCCGCGATCCGTCTCGACATCGACAACCGCCGCTGGGCCGGGGTGCCGTTCTACCTGCGCACCGGCAAGCGGCTAGGCCGTCGGGTCACCGAGATCGCCATCGTGTTCAAGGCCGCCCCGCACCTGCCGTTCGACTCCA
>JBQGOU010000137.1:0-8278 GCA_052086865.1 Cellulomonadaceae bacterium | reverse complement strand
CGAGGAAGGAGGGGCACAGCCCCTCGTCCATCTGCTCGCGTTCACTCATAAAAACAGAGTATACGCCGGGGCGTTTCCGCCTGCGGTCCGCATCGTCTGCGTCGCCGACGGCGCCCGGCAGCACCGTGGCGTTGCTGGGCGGTGCGAGCAGCTGCAACGTCTTCTGGCAGATCGGCAGCTCCGCAACGCTGGACACGAACACGACGTTCGTCGGGACTGTGATGGCCCTGACCTCGGTCACCGTCAACAACGGGACGACCATCGACGGGCGCGTGCTGGCCCGCAACGGCGCGGTCACGCTCGACACCACCACCTTCACCGGCGGCGACTGCGACGGCGTGCCTCCGACGGATGCGCCGACGACGGACACGCCGACCGCACCGCCGACGACGGATGCTCCTCCGACGGACACGCCCACCACGGATACGCCGACCGCGTCGCCCACCGATACGCCCCCCACCGACACCCCGCCCACCGACACCCCGACGACGACGCCGGCCGGTGCCCCTCCCACCGGGCCGGGGGAGAGCCCGTCGGGTCCGCCGTCAGGGGCCACGCCCCCCGGTGGCCCGGCAACAGCCCCCGTGGCAGGAGACCGGGCAGCGGCGCAGGCGCTGGCGGAAACCGGGGCGTCGGTGGCTGCGCCCCTGATCGTCGCGGCGCTGATCACGGTGGCAGGCGCAGGTCTGGTGCTTGCGAGGCTTCGCGGCGGACTCCGCGCGCGGCGCTAGCCAAGGCCCGTTCGGTGTGGCCCCGGCTGCGGACGCCGCCGGGGCCACGCCCTGCCCGACGGCGGATGTTCGCCCCGTGTTTCCCTTTCGTCCCCTTCACGTTGCCCTCGTCTCGACATGGTCGGTGCGGTCCTTCACGGATCGACTCTCCGGCACCCGGTGTGCCGAACCATGCCGAACGACGCGAAAGGGCTGCCCCGTGCATCCATCCAGAAACCGACGTCCGGGCCGGGGGCGGTCCGCTCTGCGTGCCGTGGCCGCCGGGCTGCTCGCCTCCTCGATCGCGCTGAGCGCCGCCGGCGCCGCAGGCGCGGCCGCGCTGCCTGCCCGCTACGACGTCGAGCCCGGCTCGCCCGTGCTCATCAGCGAGGTGGCGAACGGCGGCGCCGGCGCAAGCGTCACCGCCAACCGCAACGGCAGCAAGAACTTCATCGAGATCACCAACTACAGCGGCGCGGCCGTGGACATCTCCGGCTGGAAGATCTACCGCTGCGGGCAGACCGGCGGCGGCTACGGCCCGCAGGCCGTGGTGCCGGACGGCACCGAGCTGCAGCCGGGGGACCAGTTCACGGCAGCGGGCAAGAGCTCGGGCTACGCCGTCGACGCGCTGTACGACACGGACCTGCACACCTTCGGCTTCGGGGCGTTCATCGAGGACGCCTCCGGGCAGCGGGTGGACGCCATCGGGTTCTACCACGAGGACGTCGCCACCGACTGCGCCCTGGACGGGCAATGGCTGGAGCGCGGGCTGCAGCACCGCCTCGATGAGTCCCACCAGCGGGTGAGCACCACCGGCGACATCGAGCAGGACTGGGTGGTGGCCACGCGCACCGTGGATGGGCCCAACCGCACCGAGAGCACGGTGGCGCGAGCGGACAACGGGCTGCGGATCTCGGAGTTCACCAACGGTGACGCGACCTCCCTGGCCAACCAGTACGTCGAGATCACCAACTACGGCGACCAGACGGTCGACGTCGGCGGCTATCAGCTGTTCCGGTGCGGGGAGAACGGGACGCAGTACCTGCAGAACGCCTCGCTTCCCGCCAAGGCCCTCGCCCCCGGTGAGAGCTATGTCGCGGCGCGGGCGGGGGCGAACGTGCCGGCCGAGGTGGTCGACGCGACCTATACGACGTCGATGCACTGGCGCGACTTCGGGGTGATCGTGCTGACGCCGGACAACCAGATCGTGGACCGGGTCGGGGTGTTCGACAACCGCAACAGCCCGTGCACCGACGGCGCGCCGATCGGGGAGAAGCTCAACGGCTTCGACTCGACGGTCTTCCAGCGCGTAGGCGACACCGGTGACAACGCCGCGGACTTCGCCGTCACGACGGACCGCACCCCGGGCACCGAGGACCCGGCCACAGTGCCCACCCCGGCGCCCGAGTACACCGCCGGCCCGGTGCAGATCAGTGAGATCAACGCCGCCGGCACACGCGGGGCATCGGATGAGTTCTTCGAGCTGGCGAACTACGGCACCGAGCCCGTGGACCTGACCGGGTGGAGCGTGCACCGCTGCTACGGCACCGGGCAGGGCGGCATCGACGCCGATGCGCAGATCGCCGACCTGGGGGTGACCCTCGCGCCCGGGCAGACCTACGTCGGCACACATGCCAGCGCGCCCGCGGACCTGCTGGCGCTCGCGCAGGGCACCTACGGCACCGGCCTGAACGAGACCGAGGGCTTCGGCCTGTACGTCACGGACGCGGACGGCGCGCTGGTGGACGCCTTCGCGGCCTACGACGTCAACGTCAACCAGTACACCCCGTGCCGTCTAGGCCAGGAGGCGCGCAACTACGTCAAGAACGACCAGGGCGAGACCTACACCCGGGCACAGTTCACAGGCGACAACGAGCGGGACTTCGTGGTCACCGCGGAGCGCACCCCGGGCGTGCTGGCCGATGCCACGTACGTCGACCCGACCGTGCCGCTGCCCGGTGAGCTGGACGCCGTGTCCGTGGCCACCAACCACGTGCCGGGCACCCCCGCCGTGGCGGAGGCCGCCCAGGGCGTCACCGTGACCACCACGGATCAGGACGGCACCGAGCTGCAGCTGCGCGCCACGAGTGCGCCGGTGCAGGACTCGGCCGGTGTGGTGGTCCGTGCCGGGGTCAGCGCCGAGGCGGTGCCGAGCACGCTCGAGATCGCGGGCGAGCAGATCGTCACCGACCGTGACGCGCCCCTGACGGCTGGAACGGCCACGGCCTTCCCGTTCCAGCGTTTCGAGATCCCGGTCGCTGCGGCGCCTGCGCAGTTCGTGTGGTCCGGCACCGCGTCGGCACGCAACGAGCTGCAGCTGCTGGTCTGGGACCCCGCGGCATCCGCCTGGGCGCAGGCCGAGGCGGCGGTTCCCTCGGCCGACGGCGACGTGACCCTGGTTGCCGAGCTCCCGGCGAGCGCGGTGGTGGACGGGACGGCGCATGTGCTGGTCATCGACGGCCCGCGCACCCACGGCGGCCTGATCGACGAGGTCGGGGTCACGGACCAGGCGTTCGCGGACCCGGGCAGCTACGACTTCGCGATCAACCACATGTCCGACACCCAGTTCTACGCCGAGGGCTTCCAGGACGTGTTCCGCCAGATGACCACCTGGGTCGTGGCGAACGCGGACGCCCGCAAGATCGCGTACAGCTCCCTGACCGGGGACATCATCGAGAACTGGATCAACGGCAACAACTCCCACGAGCGTGCCGACCGGGAGTTCCAGGCGGCCCAGGACATCATCACGTTGCTCAACGACGCGAACGTCCCCAACGGCGTGCTGCCGGGCAACCACGACAACATGTGGGGCCACGACAACCGCAAGTACAACGAGTACTTCCCGGTCTCGATGTTCGAGGACAAGGAGTGGTACGGCCAGGCGTGGGCTCCGGGGGACAACTCGGCGCACACCGACTACCTCGAGCACGACGGTGTCGAGTTCCTGGTCGTGTCGCTGCCCTACCGCCCCTCCGACGAACAGCTGGAGTGGGCGAACCAGCAGGCCAAGGCCCACCCCGAGCACAACGTCATCGTGGCGGTGCACGCCTACCTGAACACCGACGGTGTGCGGGACAACGTGGACCTGCGCTACACGGGCACCGGACAGGCGCTGTGGGAGAAGGTGATTGCGCCCAACGACAACGTCTTCCTCGTCTTCGGCGGGCACTTCCACGGTGTAGTCACGCACTACGCCGACCCGGTGACGGGCGAGCAGGTGGACGCAATCCCGGCCGGGGAGGACACCTACGCGATCAGCAACGTGGGGGCCACCGGGCGCACGGTGGTGGAGATGCTGGCCGACTACCAGGGCTACCGCTCCACCCAGGCCGAGGACCCGACGGTGACGCGGGACGACATGCTGGACCGCGACACCGGCTTCCAGCGGCTGCTCCAGTTCGACCTGGACGCCGGGCTGATGGGCGTCAACGCCTACTCCCCGACGCTGGACTCCTTCGAGGCGTGGCAGTACGACGAGCCGAGCTTCCGCGGGGACAACGCCCGGTATTCGGTGCGCAACGACGAGTTCGTGGTGGGCGTGGACCTGATCCGCTCGACCACGCTCACGGCGCGGTCCTGGGCCGTGACGGGTGCGGGCTCTGAGCTCGCGACGGCGTCGACGGCGCCAGGTCAGGGCGTCCAGGTCCCGCTCACGGCGGGGGAGGTGGACCAGCTCTGGTTCGCCGAGGTCACGGACACCGAGGGCAATGTGGTGCGCTCCGTGCCGGCGCTGCTGGCCGCGCAGGTCGTGGAGCCGGAGCCGGAGCCGACGGACCCGCCGGCCCAGACCCCGGACCCGACGGATCCGCCGTCGGGCGGGACGCCGGACGGGCAGACCCCGGCCGACGGCGGCTCGACCGCGCCGGCGCCCGGCGCCAGCAGCACGGACGGCGGTTCGCTGGCCCGTACGGGCGCCACCGTCGGGGCGCTGCTCGCCCTCACGGTGGCGCTGACCCTGGGCGGTGCGTGGGCCACGCGCCGCAGCAGGGCGCGCGGCTGATCGCAAGATGACGACTGCCCCGGCACCGCACGGTGCCGGGGCAGTCGTGTGTCCGCTATCCCAGCACGCTGGGCGCTGCGAGCTCCCAGCGCTCGAGCCAGCTGCCGATCGGCTCCAGCCCGGCGGCGCGCACCGACTCGTGTCCGAGCACGGAGTACGCGGGCCGAGGGGCGGGGCGTACAAAGGCCTCGCTTGTGGTCGGGCGCACGATCGACGGATCGAGCCCGGCTGCGGCGACGGCCTCCGCGGCGAAGCCGAACCAGCTCGCGCTGCCCTGTGCGGTGGCGTGGTAAATCCCGCCCGGCACCTCGGCCTCGATCGCCCGCACCGCCAGGTCGGCGACGTCGACCGTCCACGTCGGCTGGCCGAACTGGTCGTCGACCACGTCGACGCGCCCACGCTCTGCCGCGACCCGAACGATGGTCTTGGGGAAGCAGCCGCCTCCTGCGCCGTAGAGCCAGGCGGTGCGCAGAATGAGGTGCTGGGCGCCGTATGCGCGCACGGCCCACTCGCCCGCTGCCTTGGTGCGCCCGTAGGCCGAGGCGGGGTTCTGGGGTGCGTCGGCGGCGTAGGGCGTGGTCGCGGTGCCGTCGAAGACGTAGTCGGTGGAGATGTGCACCAGGCGTGCGCCGGCGTGCGTCGCCGCACGGGCGACGTTCGCCGCTCCGGTGGCGTTGACCGCGAAGGCGTCCGGCTCGCGCTCCTCGGCGAGGTCCACCGCGGTGAACGCCGCGCAGTTCACCACGACATCCGCGCCCCGCAGGGTCTGCTCGCAGGCCGCTGCGTCGGTGATGTCCAGCTCGTCACGGTCGATGCCGCGGAACGACGCTCCGGCCTCGGTGAGCCGGGCGGTGACGTCCTGGCCCAGCATCCCGGCCGCGCCGATGACCAACCACTGCATGCGTGTGCTCCTCGCCCGGCTCAGGCCGGCGTTGTGGTGAGAACTCAGGCCTGGCCGGTGAGCGCGTACTTGGCCTCGGTGGCCGCCTTCACCGGACGCCACCACGCCTCGTTGTCCCGGTACCAGGCGACCGTGTTCTCGAGTCCGGACCGGAAGTCGGTGAAACGCGGTGTCCAGCCCAGCTCGGTGCGCAGCCGGGTCGAGTCGATTGCGTAGCGCATGTCGTGGCCCGGGCGATCGTTGACATGGTCGAAGTCGTCGGCCGGGCGGCCGAAGACCTCCAGGAGCGCGTGGACGACGTCGAGGTTGTTGACCTCGCCGTCAGCGCCGATCAGGTAGGTCTGGCCCAGCTCACCCTTGTCGATGATCGCCCACGTGGCCGTGTTGTGGTCCTCGACGTGAATCCAGTCACGCACGTTCAGCCCCGCGCCGTACAGCTTGGGCCGCACCCCGTCGATGAGGTTGGTGATCTGGCGGGGGATGAACTTCTCCACGTGCTGGAAGGGCCCGTAGTTGTTGGAGCAGTTGGAGATCGTCGCGTGCACCCCGAAGGACCGTGCCCAGGCGCGCACGAGCATGTCGCTCGAGGCCTTGGTGGAGGAGTAAGGCGAGGAGGGGTTGTACGGGGTGTGCTCGGTGAACCGCTCCGGGTCGTCGAGCTCGAGGTCGCCGTAGACCTCGTCGGTCGAGATGTGGTGGTAGCGCACCCCGTGCTTGCGCACGGCCTCGAGCAGCGTGAAGGTGCCCACCACGTTGGTCTGCACGAAGGGCCAGGGGTTGTTCAGCGAGTTGTCGTTGTGGGACTCGGCGGCGAAGTGCACCACGAGGTCCGTCTCGCCCACGAGCCGGTTCACCAGCTCGGCATCGGCGATGTCTCCGTGGACGAAGGTCACGGCGTTCGCGACGGAGTCCAGGGAGTGCTTGTCGCCTGCGTAGGTGAGGGCGTCCAGAACCGTCACCTCGACGTCCGGGCGATCCCGCACCGTCTGGTGGACAAAGTTGGAGCCGATGAAACCGGCTCCGCCGGTGACGAGCATGCGCATGGGTGGGCCTCCTGGGGTGTCGTTGCGATCGTATCGGACGATCGCATGCGGGCCTGCTCCGCCAGATCTCGGGTTGGAGCCTGCGATGATGCGGGGGATGGCGGTGACGTCAGTTACAGTCTTGGTCGCAGTGAACGTCCGACGACTGGACCCGAAGGCAGGCGGCGTTACCTGCCCGACCGCAAGTGGCCGATCACGGAGTTTACACACGAATGCCACCGTCTGAGAATCGTCTCGATCGGTCGAAGAGTAGGCCGCTACCTCGGAGCGACAAGCCCGGCTACCGACCCGACATCGAAGGCCTGCGCGCTGTTGCGATCGTGATGGTAGCCGTCTACCACATATGGGTTGGCAAGGTCTCGGGGGGCGTCGACATCTTCTTGATGATCTCAGGCTTCTTCGTCGGGGCCTCGGTCGTCCGCTCGTACTCGGACCGGCGCCAACCGCCACTTTTCGGCTACTACCGCAGGGTGTTCGCTCGACTGCTCCCGCCCGCACTGATCGTGATCGCGTTTATGCTCGCTGCGGCGTGGTTCCTGCTGCCGCGGACCCGGATGACTGACACTGCGTGGCAGTCACTCGCGTCCATGTTCTATGTCGAGAACTGGTACCTGGCCACGACCGGTCAGAACTATGGAGCAGCGGACCTCGACCAGAGCATTGCGCAGCACTTCTGGTCGTTGGCAGTCCAAGGGCAGATCTTCGTTCTCCTTCCGCTCGCCTGCGCACTCGGCTCTTTGTTGTTGGGGCGATTCGCGACGCGCAGGGTCTTTGTGGGACTGGTCGTGACGCTGCTCGTCACCTCGTTCGGCTTCGCGGCCTACCTGAACATCGTCGACCCGGCACTTGGTTACTTCCACACGTACGCGAGGCTGTGGCAGTTCCTCGCTGGCACGATGCTGGCCCTAGTAGTCACCTCCGGTTGGATCCGCGGGATGCCCCGCGGAATGCGGGAGATCCTCTCCATTGCTGGTCTGGGCATGATCCTTGCGACCGGGGTCCTGTTCGACGGCGCAACGCAGTTCCCCGGCCCCGCCGCCTTATTCCCGTTGGTGGGCGCCGCGCTGGTCATCGTGGCGGGGGAGTCCGTGACGTGGGGCGAGGAGGGGCGCGCCACCGTTCCCTGGTTGACCCGGATCCTGGCATCGCGCCCGTTGGTGCGAGCCGGCGGGAACGCATACGGGTTCTATCTGTGGCACTGGCCAGTTCTGGTCGTGACCGTCGCGCTGCGAGACGGACGTTCAACCGGTTGGCCGGTCGGGACCGGAGTCCTCGTCGCCGCTGGTGCGCTCACCTGGGTCACGAACTGCATCGTCAAGGTGCGCGAGCGTGCCCCCTGCTCGAAATCGCGCCGGGCTCGGGAACGTCGGTCGCTGGTCGCGCTGGTGCGACCGATAGTGGCCACCACCGCCGCCTTGGCCATCATCGGTGGGTCCGTTGGTTGGCTGACACACGTGGAGCGCCAGCGGACAGCGGCTTTCGCCGACTCGATGCTTGATCCCTTGATGTATCCAGGCGCGCTGACGCGGTGGGAGCCAGCAATCTGGCGAACTCCGGACTCGGTTGATCCGGGCCTTGACCCTCGATCGTGGACACGGTGTCGGTTCGGTTATGCCGCTTCCGC
>JBQGOU010000136.1:0-8301 GCA_052086865.1 Cellulomonadaceae bacterium | reverse complement strand
CGATGTGGTTCGATGGTCCCCGCACGGCCCCGGTAGCCCAACCGGCAGAGGCGTTCGGCTCAAACCCGATCCAGTGTGGGTTCGAATCCCACCCGGGGCACGCGGTGATGTTGCAGAACATTCTGGGCGCCCGAACCTACGGTTTGTAGGTTCGGGCGTCCGGCGCTCCTCGGCCGCGGCGCTATCCGCGCTCGTCCAGCCGCAGGGTCTGCTGCGTCATCTGGGTCACGTAGTCCAGGTCCACGTCGAAGCCGAGGCCGGGGCCGGTCGGAACCTGGACCACCCCGTGGTCGGCGACGACGGGCGGCACGATCACGTCCCGCGCGTAGTACTTGTCGGAGCCCGACACGTCTGACGGCAGGGTGAAGCCGGGCAGGGAGCTGAGCGCCACATTCGCGGCGCGGCCCACACCGAACTCGTGCATTCCCCCGCACCACACGGGCAGCCCGCGGGCCCTCGCCGCGCCGTGGGCGGCGACCGCCGCGGTGAGCCCGCCCATCCGGGAGACCTTGATGTTGAGCACTCGTCCCGCATCGAGCTCGAGCGCGAGCTCCAGGTCGGCCAGCGTCTCGACCGACTCGTCGAGGCACACGGGGGTGCGCACGGTGCGCTGGAAGCGCGCGTGGGCGAGCAGGTCACGCGGGGCGAAGGGCTGCTCGATCATCGTCAGCCCGAAGTCGTCCAGCCCGCGCAGCGCCGTCAGGTGCTCGGCGGACTCCGTGTAGACGCCGTTGGCGTCCACATGCAGATCAAGGTCGCCGAACGCCCCGCGCACCGCGCGCACCGGTTCGATGTCCCAGCCCGGGGCGATCTTGAGCTTGACCCGCGGGTAGCCGTGCGCCACGTGCACCGCGACCTGCTCGAGCAGGTCGTCGATCGTCGGCTCGATGCCCAGGGAGACCCCGGCCACGACCTCGGACCGGGTTCCGCCCAGGGCCCTGGCGAGCGGCACGCCCTCGTACTGCGACCACAGCGCCCAGGCGGCCATGTCCACCCCGGCCTTCGCGAACTCGTTGCCACGCACTCGCCGCCACAGGGCGGACACCTGCTCCGGCCGGTCCCATGCGATCCCGAGCACCTGCGGGAGCAGGTACTCGGATGCCACCAGCCAGCACGTCTGCACGTTCTCCGCGTTGTAGTAGGGCGCGGAGGCGGCCGCGATCTCGCCCCAGCCGACGGCACCGGACTCGTCCTCGAGCTCGACCAGGAGATGCTCGAGATGGTTCTTGCGGTGCGAGCTCGTCTGGAACTCGTGGACGAGCGGCAGCCGGACACGGCGGAGGGTGGCGGAGACGATGCGCATGGAGGTTCCTTCGCTGACGGGTGGAGGATCTCAGAGGTAGAGGCCGAGCTCGCGGCTGATGCGGTCCCGGGTCGCGATCCGGCGCCGGGCACCCTTGGCGGACGCGGCGGCCAGGGTGGCGAGGATGTGCCCCACGGCGACCACCCCCGTCGGGGAATCGGCATACGACGCGGACTCAGTGTCGACGACGATCGTCACCGCGCTGACGTGGGCGATCGGCGCGTCCGGAGCGTCGGTGACCGCAACCACCGACCCCCCTGCCGCGGCGAACTCGCGGGCGAACGCCACCGTCTCGCGGCGGTAGCGTCGGAACGAGTAGGCGACCAGGACGTCGGACGCCGTCACCTCCGCGAGCACGTCGAGATCGGGAACGGTGGCATTGTCGACGAGCGTGACGTGCGCGAGCCCGACGGCGAGATCGCCGGCCAGGAGCGTCGCATAGCCGAAGGACTTCGCGGTTCCGGTCACGTAGCGGCGTCGGGCCGCGACGATGACGGCCGCGGCCCGAGGCACAGCGCCCTCCTCGGCGACGGCGGCCAGCGCGGAGTTCAGGTGCTCACTCTCGCGCTGCGTCAGCCGGCGCTGCAGCGTCTGCGCGGTGGCCCGCCCGTCGAGCCGGGCCGCGTAGCGCTCGTGGGGCGTGGACAGCGTCGGGCGCTCCAGGTCCGCAGTCATCGGCGCCGCGAGGGGGCGAAGCGGTAGGCCGACGTCAGCTCGTCGATCCGCCGGCACGACACGGCCACGTAGTCGTCCTGAACGAGCTCGGCAATCGACCCGCCGAGGGCGCGTCGCACGGCGCTCGCACGCTCGGGCTCTGCCCGGCGCAACTCGTCGATCCGCGCCGGCAGCGGCAGATACGTCACACCGTCAATGACCCGGGGAGCGCCCCACTGCGCTCCGGACACCTCGATCTGCGGCGGCGGCGGATCGGCGTGCCCGGCGCCCGCGCTCGACCCGCAGATGCGCCACTCGACCACGAGGCGGTCGCTGTCCGGACCGTAGAAGTCGGGGTGGAACCATCTCGCGGTGCCGCCGAGCACGTCGAGGTTGAAATGTGCGTTGCGCGCGATGGATGGGTCAAAGGCCCACCGCATGGCGTGGGCACCGCGGGCCTGGGCGATGGCCGCCTGCTCACGCTTGAGCATCCGGCCAACGCCCTGCCCCTGCGCGGCGGGCTCGACCACCGCGGCCTGCGAGTAGTGGTACGGGTATCCGTCCTCGTCGATCCCCGGGAATCCGTAGGCGAAACCGACCAGGCGCCCGCCGGGGTCGATCACCCCGACGACGGATCCCCCGTTGGCGGCAAGCGCAGCGAGCAGCTTGGGGTTCACTCCGTGCGCCGGGTCGTTGTACCCGAACACCGTGCGGTAGAGCTCGGCTGCCTCCTGCAGCCGCTCGGGGCTGGTCAGCATGGTCGCGACATAGCCGTCGGCCGACCTCGTTCCCGATATGCCCGTCGATACGTTGCGCATCATTGTCCTGACTCTGGGTTGGAGGCTGATGGCGTCACCAGTTGTGCCGCCGTCCGAGGCACGCCGGGAACCCTACCCCTCATCCGTATTGACAATGGTCTCGGTCTCGCCTGCTGACACACAGAGCCGGTATGACGGTGGTCATCTTGCCCGCAGGGAGCCCCTGGCATACGTTGCGTATCGTGAACCCGCTGAGTAGGACCCTGACCGCCGCAGCCGCCGCCGTGCACGAGCAGTCCGTGGCAATGCTGCGGCGCTACGTCGCCCTCGAGACCCCCACGGGCGATGCTGCGGCGATCGACGAGCTGGCGAGCCGCGTGGCGGCGGACGCCGAGACCTCCGGCATGCGTGCGTCCCGTATCCCCCGGCCCACCGGCGACGTGCTCGTGCTGCGTCACCCCGGCCGTGGGGACCGCGCCGCGCTGCCGCCTGCGCTTCTGGTCGCACACCTCGACACGGTGCACCCGGTGGGTTCCCTGGCTGCGTCGATGCCTCTGGTGCAGGACGGGGACGAGCTGCGGGGGCCGGGGACGTATGACATGAAGGGCGGGCTCGTGGTGGGCCTGGGCGCACTGCGCGCCCTCGCACGCGAGGGGCTCGCCCACCGTCCCGTGGTCCTCGTGTGCACCCCGGACGAGGAGGTCGGCTCGCCCAGCTCGCGAGACGAGGTCGTGCGCCTTGCCGCCGACGCCGGCTATGCGCTGGGGCTGGAGTCTCCGCACCCCGACGGCGCGCTGAAGACCTCGCGGCGCGGATCCACCCGCGTGCGCATCACCGTTCACGGGCGAAGCGCCCACGCCGCCATCGCCCCGGATTCGGGCGTGTCCGCGATCGATGAGCTGGTCGACCAGCTCATCGCCCTGCGGACGCTCGTCGCGCAGCACCCGGACGTGCTGTGCAACGTCGGCGCGGTGGCGGGCGGCGAGCGCACGAACGTGGTTCCCGACACGGCCCACGCCGACGTCGGGCTCCGCTTCGTCACCGCGCAGGCAGAGGACGAGGTCCTCGGGCAGCTGCGCGAGCTCGCCCCCGTGCGGCCCGGGGCCCTCGTCGACGTCAGCGTCATCTCCAGTCGGCCTGCGTGGGGCCCCGGCCCGGCATCGGAGGCGTTGTTCGAGCAGGTCCGCGGCGCGGCCGAGGCGATCGGCACCACCGTGGCGGGCCGCGCCGCGCCGGGCGCCGCCGACACAAACCTCACCGGCGGGGCCGGGCTGCCCTCAGTCGACGGGCTCGGCCCGCGCGGCGCCGGCGCGCACGCGCTCGACGAGCGGATCTCGCTCACGAGCCTGCGTGAGCGCACCGCGCTGGTCGCCGCCGTGCTGCACCTCGTCTGACCCGCGCTCGGACCCACCCGCGCACCGCGCGCCCGCGGCGGCGGATAGGCCCGCGGCGGGCGAGGAGTGTGATTCCATAGGCGTGCGGAGCCACGCAGCACGAGCCGATCGACACCCCCGGACGGAGCACGATGACGACGATCGCCGAACGCCCGTCGGGCGCGGTGGCACATCGGTCCCGCCGTCCGCGGCGCTCGTTCCTGTCGGGACTCCTCGGGTTCGTGGGTGAGCTCCTCATCACACTTGGGGTGATCATCGGGCTCTACATCGTGTGGCAGCTGTGGTGGACGTCGCTCGGGGCGAGCCGTGAGGCCGCCGCCCAGGTCGACTCCTTCTACGCCTCGGTCGCTCCCGCTGCGCCGGAGCTGGTTCCCTCGGCGCAGCTGCGCACCGACGAGCCGCCCGTCGTCGACCCCGTCTCCTACGGCTCGACGATCGGCGTGCTGATCGTGCCGTCGTGGCAGGGCAAGAGCGAGAACCGGATGCCGGTCGTCGAGGGCACCGGCACCGACGTGCTCGACCGGGCCTACGCCGGGCACTACGCCGACACCGCCATGCCGGGCCAGATCGGGAACTTCTCGGTGGCCGGCCACCGTCGCAGCTACGGCAACAACTTCCTGCACCTGCCCGATCTCGTCCCCGAGGACGCCGTCGTCGTCGAGACCGAGGACTACTGGTTCGTGTACTCGGTCACGAGCCACGACATCGTGCGCCCGGACCAGGTGGAGGTCGTCGCCCCCGTACCCGGCGAGCCGGGGGCCGTGCCGACCCAGCGCATGATGACGCTGACCACGTGCCACTCCCTGAGCATGGGGGCCTTTGGCAACGACCACCGCTGGATCGTCCACGCAGAGCTCGTCGGATGGCTCGAGCGCTCGGCCGGGACGCCTGCCGTCGTGGAGCAGATGGAAGGAACCTCCTGATGTGGAGCATGCTGTACCGGGCTCTGCCCGGCCCCGCCGTCCTGCGGCTGGCCGTCATCGCGGTCGTGATCGGTGCGGGCGTGTGGTTCCTGTTCGAGGTGGGCTTCCCCTGGGCGAGCGAGAACGTCGGCTTCCTCGAGCAGGACCCGGCGGTCTGAGCCGCCAGGTCCTGCCCTGCTTCCCCTCAGGGGAACGGTCGAGGATCAGGTGCGGAGTCGACATCCGCAGCCCGATTGGCCGGGATGTCGCCGAAGCCACCCAGCCCGACCACACCGTAGGAGCGGTCCACAACCGCCGTGTCGCCCGTGATGTCCAGGCGCACCGTGTTGGCCAGGGAACCGCCGCGCCGGAAGTCTCCCGCCGTCCCGATCGAGTCGATGAAGGACTCGACCAAGCCATCCGGCATGACGTAGTGGCTGTAGGCCTGGAAGTGGCCGAGCGGCTGATCGGCGTCGGGCGCGAACGGTGACCCGCCCGGGTAGTTCAGGTTGGTCGGGTTCCCGAGCGCCAGGCCCGATCCGCGGTTCAGCGGCTGGAAGTCGCTCCGGATCCCCTCCCCCACGAACCCGTAGACACCCTCGGGACCGTCGAGTCCCGCCGCATACGTGCCGCGATGGGTGATGGTGAACAGGTAGTACCTGCCGCCGGAGATGTAGATCTGCGGCCGCTCCGTCTGGTCGTTCACGCAGTTGGCCGACAGGATCGGCGGCAGGAAGCGCCACTGGGTCAGCGCGGTGTTCTCGGCCACCGCCAGGCCGACGTTGGCCATCTGGTAGACGGCTCCGGAGTCCATCACCTCCTCGAGACCCTCCGCATACGGATCGTCCTCGGCGTATCCGAGGTCCTCGACGGTGCACGCCCGGTCGCCGCGGTTCACCGCGGTGTTGCCCTCGAACACCATGAAGGTCTTGCCCGGGTGGGCGGGGTCCCCGAACGTGAAGGGGTCACGGAAGTTGAAGAACTCGTTCTGCTCGGCGTTCTGGTAGTACACGCCGTCGGCCTGGAGCATGTCGTGCTGATCGCGGAACCCGGTCACCCACACGCCGTCCTCGTCGGCGAAGAGTCGGCCCTCGGTCTGGACGATCCGCGGGTCGTTGGGACGCCGGCTGGTTCCGTCCTCGTCGCGGTAGAACGCCACCGCCGTGTAGAACGTCCGGATCTTGTTGCCTTCGAACAGCCGCGTCGACCCCGACCACTCGGTCACCGTGCTGAAGGACTGATCCTCGAAGATCACCCCGGCGGCGCCGTCCGGGAAGACGTGACCGTAGTAGATCCAGCCGCCGTCGCGCGGCCGGTCCTGGGGTGCCACGTCGGCCTTGCGGTAGAACATGCCGAGCCTGGCCTCCGTGTGCCGGTCGTCGAAGGAGTACCCGGCATGGCGATCGGCGGTGAGCGCGAAGATGATCTCCCAGCCCTTGAAGCTGAGCTGGTCGGAGCGTTCGTCCGTCAGCGTCCAGGTGTCCCACACCCAGACGTCGCCATTCGTGGCCGGAAAGTCGGAGGGCACCTCGGGCATCGTGTACTCCGCCGGCATGGAGCTCGTCTGCGGCGGAGCCTCAGGGTCGGACATCGCCTGGATCTGACGGGCGTCGGCCCGGGTCCACCGGGAGGTGAAGGCAGCCTCCGGGTCGTAGGCCTGCTGAGTGTGCTCGGTGGGGGCCGGGAACCCGGGCACGGCGAGCGGCGCGAGGAGAGCCTCGGCCGCCTCGACGGGCTGTGGTGCCTCCGGGTCGTTCTCGGACTGTTCGAGCACGACATCGTGCTCGTCGCCGAACGCGGGCAACGCCAGCGCCGGCATCGTGGTGACGACGAGGGCACCGGCGAGCACGGTGCCCGCAGTGCGTCGTCGCAGCGAAACGTGTGAAGACTTCACGGCAGTTCTCCCAGTGTCGTGACGGTCTTCGGGTTGTCGGCGTCGATCCCCGTGCCTGCCACTGTGCGCCGCTCGCCTCCTCGCTGTCAATGGTGCGGACCGCCGCCACCGGTCTCGAAAGGTGAGACAGGACTTGCCCGATTTGTCGGATCTTCACAGACTCATGAGAATCGGGCAGTGTGGCCCGTCCTTCCGCGGAGAGGAAGGTGCAGCTGCCGCCCGGCACGCCCGGCGGCGCACCGACGGTCACGCGCCGTCGGCGAACACTCCTTCGGGTCATGGCACACGGTCCCCGAACGGCGACGACGCGCACCGCGCCGATGCCGCACCGCGCACCAATGACTACCCGGGAGCATCGTGATGAACCATCCATGTGACGCCCGTCCGACCCATCGAGCCGCGGCGCGCTGGGCCGCGGCCGCCGCGAGCGCCAGCCTCGCGCTCTTCGCCGCCGCCGGCCCTGCCGCAGCACAACCCAGCCAGGACGTGGACTCCTTGCGCGACGTAGCGGTCGACGACCTCGCCGACGTGCTTGCCGGAACCGGCGTCACGATCACCTCGGCCCTGTTCGCCGGGGACGAGGTCCAGGCCGGCCAGTACCGGGACATGGCGATCGGCGCCATCTCCCCCGCCTCTGGCGTCGTCCTGTCGAGCGGTTCGGTGATCCACGCCGACCCGGCGTCTGAGCAGGATGTCGACTTCACCTCATCCGCTGTGCTCGGGCCCAACACCAAGCTGACGACGTCCGGTGACCTCGGCACCGCGGGCTCGCCCCTGCTCGAGGAGCTGTTCGGGTCCACGACCTATGACGCCGCCGTGCTTACGCTCGAGGTGGTGCCCGAGGGCGATGAGCTGACGCTTGGGTACGTCTTCGGCAGCGAGGAGCACGCCGTGTGGGCGGAGCGCGAGTTCGGCGACGCCTTCGCCATCGTCGTCGACGGAACGCTCTGCTCCACCGTGCCGGACAGTGACGAGGCGGTCAGCACCGCGAGCATCGGCGCGGACTCCGAGCACTTCGTGGTCAACTACAGCGGCAACGATCCGAGCGCGGGCGAGCATCACACGGAGATGAACGGCTTCACCCGCCCGCTCACCTGTGTCGCGGAGGTCACCCCGGGCGTGCCGAGCACGGTCGTCGTGGCCGTTGCTGACACCATCGACGGCCAGCTCGACAGCAGCGTTCTGCTTGAGGCGGGTTCACTGAGCTCGGTGCCCATCGTGGTCGAGCCGACGCCCACACCGACGCCGACGCCCGACCCGACGCCCACCCCCACGCCCGACCCGAGCCCCACACCGACGCCGACGCCCGACCCGACGCCCACCCCCACGCCCGACCCGAGCCCCACACCGACGCCGACGCCCGACCCGACGCCCACCCCCACGCCCGACCCGAGCC
>JBQGOU010000135.1:0-8304 GCA_052086865.1 Cellulomonadaceae bacterium | reverse complement strand
ACAGCGTCCCGTCCTCGGCGAACATGCCGATCTCGTCGAGCCAGGCACGGTGGTCGATGGCACGTTCCAGGTAGATGTCGTCATCCACGTACTGCGCCAGGGCGGCGTCGAGCTGGATGGTCAACGTGGTCGAGATCGTCGCGACGTGGGCGTGCCCGAGTCGCCACTGCACCCCACCGTTGCAGGTCTTGGCCGGGTCGCCGAAGGCCTCCTCGATGTAGTCCGAGAGCCGCTGCGCCACCTCCAGGTACGCATCATCACCGGTCACCCGATACGCGTCGACGGCGGCGATGCCCCACCACGCCGTGTCGTCCGAGAAGTCGTTCTGCAGGGCGTCGGGGTCATCGAGGCGCTCGTCGAAGAAGTCGGTCACAAGCTTCAGCGCGTGCGCGTCACCCGTCGTCTCGTGAAAGGCAAGCAGGGTGGATACCGCTGAGGCGTCCTCCCAGCCCTCCTCGATCCCGTTGGCATAGAACTCCAGCAGCATGCTCTCCGCGGCGCGCAGCGGATCGACGTCGGCCGAGTTCGCAGAGGCCGAGTTCGCAGAGGCCGCAGCCGCGGGCCCAGCGAGCACGACGGCGGCGACCAGCGCCGAGGCCAGGCCGACACGGCGTCGCGCCTGGGGTGGGCGCGCAGAGAATCGCTGCGCACGCAGTCGATTCACACGCCGTCCGTCCGACTCTGGGCAGGGGGAATGAGGGGTTGTCATGCAGTGCTCCCGGGCTTCATCGACACAGAAGGATGCTCGCCGCCTCCTATGGCAGCGATGTCAGAGTAGCAGCACGCTCCGTGGCGTCGGCATCACGAAAAGTCGTCAGCGTGCGGCTTCATGGCGCTCCGCGCCTCAGCCCGTCTCTGCGCGCCTCACGCGCCTCATTGAACTTGGCAGCGCTGTCAGGCAGCGTTAGCATCGGACCAGCCCGCGATCGCTGAAGATCGCCTGACTCGAGGCGCCGTCGCCTCGCAGAGAGGACACCGTGCTACGCACAACGCTGGCAGCCGCCTTGACCACCACCCTGGTCCTGCCCGGAATGCTCTCGCTCGAGCCACCGGACGCCGAGACCGCATCCGCCACCGCCTCCATCACTGACCCTGCCGCCCTCGTCAACACCTTCATCGGGACGCAGAACGAGGGCAACACGTTCCCCGGCGCATCGACGCCGTTCGGCATGGTGCAGATCTCCCCCGACACGCTGCGCGCGAACAACGACAGCGATGAATGGAGCCACACCGGCTACGACTGGGACCACACCCGCATCCGCGGCTTCAGCCAGCTCCACCCCTCGGGTGTGGGATGCTCGCTCGGCGGAAACCTGCCGATCATGCCGACCACCGGAGCGCTCAGTTCGACGCGCGCGGGGCAGAACGCCTCGGCCTTCTCGCACGACAACGAGACCGCCGAGCCCGGCTACTACGCCGTCACGCTCGACCGCTACGACGTGACCGCCGAGCTCACCGCGACGACCCGCACGGGCACCCAGCGCTACACCTACCCCGCAACCGAGCAGGCGAACGTCCTGCTCGACGCCGGTCGGGCGCTCAAACAGGTGACCTCCTCGACCGTCACGGTGCTTGACGACAACACGATCGAGATCACGATGACCGGGCAAGGCTTCTGCCAGGACACCGAGCCGTACACGGTCTACACCGTCACCGAGTTCGACCGTCCGTTCGACGCTGTCGCCACGTGGTCGGGTGACACCTTCACACCCGACTCAAGGTCGACGTCCGGTGAGGGCAACCGAGGCGTGGCCGTCACCTTCGACGCCACCGAGGACCAGACCGTCGAGGTCACGACGGCGACCTCCTGGGTGGACCTCGACGGCGCCCGCAAGAACCTCGCGGCAGAGGGCGGCAAGACCTTCGCCGAGACCCGCGCCGCGGCCTACGCGACCTGGAACGAGTGGCTCGGCAAGATCGACGTCGGCGGTGGCACCGCAACGCAGCAGCGCACCTTCTACTCCTCGCTGTACCGCGCGCTGCTGTCTCCCTACACCGGCTCCGACGTGGACGGTCGCTACACCGGCTGGGACCAGAAGATCCACACGGCCGAGGACTTCACGTACTACCAGACCTGGTCGCTGTGGGACACCTACCGCACTCAGCAGCAACTGCTGTCGCTGATCGCCCCGGATCAGATGAGCGACATGGCACGCTCGATTCTCAAGATCAGTGAGCAGACCGGCTGGCTGCCGCGATGGGGATACGCCACCGTCGAGACCAACATCATGACCGGTGACCCGGTTGCGCCGTTCCTGGTGAGCGCCTTCAAGCAGGGCCTGCTCCAGGGCTTCGAGGAGGACGTCTACGCCGCGCTCGTGCACAATGCCGACACGATTCCGCCGGCCGACCACCCCGCCAACGGACGGGCCGGCCTCGTGACCTATCTCGAGCACGGGTACGTGCCGCACGAGCCTGGCGCGGAGAAGAAGCCGGGCGACTTCGACCTGCACCACGGCGCCTCGGCAACCCTCGAGTATGCGCTGGCCGACGGTGCCATCGCGTCGATGGCAGCAGACCTCGGGCACACCGAGGACGCGGCGCGGTTCGCGGAGCGCGCGCAGAACTACCGCAGCATCCTCGATCCGCGCACCGGATTCTTCCGTGCACGTGATGCCCAGGGCGTGTTCATCGGCGAGGCCGGCCCCGCGAACAGCATCGGCTTCCACGAGGGGACCGCGTGGCACTACCTGTGGCACGTCCAGCAGGACGTCCCTGGCCTGGTCGAGCTGATCGGCGGTAAGGAAGAGGCCATCACGCGCCTCGACTCCTTCTTCGCCTACGACGCGCTGCTCACCGACCGGGATGGCACGGTGCAGAACACGTGGGTGAACGGACCGTACGACTACTACGGGCAGAAGACCTACAACCCGCAGAACGAGCCCAACATCCACTCGCCGTACATCTACCAGTGGGTCGGACAGCCGTGGAAGACCACGGACGTGGTGCACGGCGCGCTGACCCTGTACAAGGACGGCCCTGCCGGGGTGACGGGCAATGACGACATGGGCACCATGTCCTCCTGGCACGTGCTTGCCTCGATCGGCCTGTACCCGTCGGTTCCGGGCTCGGACGTCTGGTCTCTGACCACCCCGGTGTTCACCGACGTGCGCATCACCAGTGACAGTTCGCTCGGTGCCAACGTGCACATCAGCGCTCCGGGCAGCTCCGAGGCCACCCGGTACGTGTCGAGCATCTCGGTCAACGGCGCGCAGCACGACGAGTCCTACGTGGCCGGTCCGGTGCTGCGCGGCGAGGGTGCCTCGATCGACTACACCCTCGGCACGGAGCCGAGCGACTGGGCGACGGGTGCCGACGCGGCACCGCCCGCGCTGTCGCACGTGGACGTTGAGCGCACCGACCTGATGGCTGCGCTCTCCCCCGCGCAGGCCATCGCCGCGGCGTCGGACGAAGCCGCCGAGGTCGCGTTCACCCTCGAGGTCGTGGCCACCGGGCCAGACACAGTGACCGGAACCGTCGAGGTGAGCACGGCTGAGCCGCTCTCCCTGGCGGAACCGATCGCGTGGAGCATCGACTCGAAGAACCTGCCGATGACGGAGTCGATCGAGGTCCCGATCACCGTGGCGGCGGGCGCGCCAACGGGCGAGTACCCCGTCACCGTGACCGTCCGCTCCGGTGACCTTGAGGTCGTGCGGGAGGCCAGTGTCGCCATCGGCGCTCCCAGTGCGCTCGCGCCGTACTTCACCAACGTCGGCATCGGGGACGAGGGCGCCGACAACGCCGACCTCGACCTCAAGGGCTGGTACCTGCTCCGCGGTGCACTGGCCAAGGCCGGCATCGTGCAGGGCCGCACCTACGAGGTGGGCAGCACCGGCCTGTCCTACCAGCTCGCACTCGTCGCGCCGGGCACGCCGGACAACATCGCGGCCAACGGCGAGAAGCTCGACCTCGCCGGCACCTTGAGCGGAGCGACCGGGCTCTCCTTCGTGGGCACCGGCACTTCCGGCAACCAGTCCGGCCAGGTGACGGTCCGGCTGGACGACGAGACGTCGTTCACCTCCACGATCGCCCTCACCGACTGGTGCTCGAACGACCTGGTCCGCGGCAACATCCTGATCGCACGCACCAGCCACCGGGGCATGAACAGCGGCACCGACGGCGTGCAGTGTGCCCTGTTCGCCACGGCACCGATCGCGATTCCTGAGGGCCGAGAGGTCGTCGGCATCGACCTGCCCGTCAACCGCGAGCTGCACGTGTTTGCCATCGCGAGCGACGCCGTGGTCGAGGTGCCGGACATCGTGGTCGATGAGGTTGCTGCTGTGACCTTCGACGACGAGGCCGGGACGTACACGGTGCCCGCCACCGAGGGGGTCGAGTACCTGCTGGGCGACGAGGTCGTGGCCGCCGGCAGCTATGACGGCGAGGGAACCGTCGTGCTCACCGCACGCGCCACCACCGGATACGTGCTCGCCGACGGCGTCACCGCCCGCTGGGAGCACACCTTCACCGACCCCACGGACCCGACGGACCCGACGGATCCCACGGATCCCACGGACCCGACCGGCCCGACGGATCCCACGGACCCGGCTGACCCGACGACGCCGGGTGAGCCGACCGACGGTCCCACGGCCGGAGCTCCCGGAGGCAGCACCACCACGCCGCCGTCGGCGGGCTCAGAGCTTCCCCGCACGGGCAGCTCGGCACTGTGGATCGCCGCGGTCGCGCTCCTGATGACGACGGCCGGAGGAGTCCTGGTCGCCGCACGACGCAGCCGGACCACATGACCTGAGGCTCGTCCGCCCAACCCGAGAGCCCGCCTCGCCGTCCCTGACGGCCAGGCGGGCTCTCGTACGCTGGCCCACCCGGAGATCGCGGCCGTGCGCCTGGACTCCCCCACTGCCGCAACCGTCGCCCTACTTGGCAGCGCTGTCAGACAGCGTTAGCATCAGAGTGGCCCGCGATCGCTGAAGATCGCCTGACTCGAGGCGCCGTCGCCTCGCAGAGAGGACACCGTGCTACGCACAACGCTGGCAGCCGCCCTGACCACCACCCTGGTCCTGCCCGGAATGCTCTCGCTCGAGCCACCGGACACGGACACCGCATCCGTCACCGCGGCCCCTACCGACCTCGCCGCCCTCGTCAATCCGTTCATCGGGACGCAGAAGGATGGCAACACCTTCCCAGGAGCCTCCACCCCGTTCGGGATGGTTCAGCTCTCCCCGGACACGCTCAACTCCTCGGGCGGAGGACACTACGCGGGCTACAACTGGGACCACTCCCAGATCCGCGGATTCTCCATGCTGCACCCGTCCGGGGTCGGATGCGGACTCGGCGGCAACCTGCCGATCATGCCCACGACTGGCGATGTCAGCTCCACCCGGTCCGCCGACTACGCCTCGAGCTTCAGTCACGACTCCGAGGCCGCGGACCCGGGCTACTACCGCGTGACCTTGGATGACTACGGCATCACCGCTGAGCTCACCGCCACCACACGCACCGGCACCCAGCGCTACACGTTCCCGGAGACCGACCGAGCCAACGTCCTGATCAACACGGGCCAAGCGCTGCACCAGATCACCAACTCCACGGTCACCGTCATCGACGACCGCACGATCGAGACCGTCATGACGGGACAGGGCTTCTGCCAGGCGACGGAGCCGTACACCGTGTACACGGTCACCACGTTCGACCGGGACATCGAGTCGGTCTCGACGTGGTCGGGCGACACGCTGACAAAGGACTCACGTCAGACCTCCGGTTCCGGAAATCGTGGCGTCGCCGTGACGTTCGATGCGACACAGGACCGGACGGTCGAGGTGACGACCGCGCTGTCCTGGGTGGACCTCGATGGCGCTCGCCGGAACATGGCTGAAGAGGGAACGTCTGACTTCGACGACGCGCGCGAGCACACCTACGACACCTGGAACGACTGGCTCGAGAAGATCGCCGTCACCGGCGGCGAGGACGAGCAGCAGCGCACCTTCTACTCATCGCTGTACCGTGCCCTGCTCTCGCCCAACACCGGATCCGACGTTGATGGTCGATACACGGGCTGGGACCAGCAGATTCACGCGACGGAGGACTTCACCTACTACCAGACGTGGTCGCTGTGGGACACCTACCGCACCCAGCAACAGCTGCTGTCGCTGATCGCCCCGGCACAGATGTCCGACATGGCGCGTTCGATCCTCAAGGTCAACGAGCACAGCGGGTGGTTGCCGCGCTGGGGATATGCCACCGTCGAGACCAACGTCATGACCGGTGACCCGGTCACACCGTTCCTGGTCAGCGCCTACCACCAGGGGCTCTTGCAGGGCTTCGAGGAGGAGGCCTACGCGGCGCTGAAGCACAACGCCGACGTCGTCCCGCCAGCGGACCACCCGGCGAACGGACGCGTGGGAAACCCGCACTACCTCGAGCACGGCTACGTCCCGTACAACCCCTCCGCGCCGAAGAAGCCCGGCGACTTCGACCTCGACCATGGCGGATCCGCCACGCTCGAGTACGCGTTGGCCGACGCCATGCTCGCGACGATGGCCGAGTCCCTCGGCCACACCGAGGACGCCGAGCGTTACGCCGCCAGGGGACAGAACTACCGCAGCATCTTCGATCCCCGTACGGACAACTTCCGCGCCCGCGACACCTCAGGAATGTTCATCGGCGACCCGGACCCGGCTCGCAGCACCGGCTTCCACGAGGGCACCGCCTCGCAGTACCTGTGGCACGTCCAGCAGGACATTCCCGGGCTGATCGAACTCCTGGACGGCGCCGAGACGACCGAAGCCCGGCTCGACCACTTCTTCAGGTACGACGACCTGATGGAGGACCTGGAGCACACGGTCCGCGAGCTGTGGGTCAACGACCCTTACGGCTACTACGGCACCGACGTCTACAACCCGCAGAACGAGCCGAACATCCACGCCCCCTACGTCTACCTGTGGACGGGTCAGCCGTGGAAGACCACTGACATCGTTCACGGTGCCCTCACGTTGTACACGGACGCACCCAACGGCGTCACGGGCAACGACGACATGGGCACGATGTCCTCGTGGCACGTGCTCTCCTCGATCGGCGTCTACCCCGCCGTTCCCGGTGCCGAGTACTGGGCGCTGACGTCGCCCGTCTTCGAGTCGGTCCTGGTCGATCTCGACCCGAGCTACTACACAAGCGACCTGAGCATCACCGCTCCTGGAACCTCCGCGAACAACCGCTACATCCAGGGCGTCACGCTCAACGGCGACGACCTCGAGCGCTCGTACCTGACGGGCGACGACCTCCGCGCCGGAGCCGACGTCGTGTTCGCTGTCGGTGACGCTCCGTCCACATGGGCGACGTCACCAGACTCCGCGCCTCCGGCGATCGACTCGGCAGACGTTGCCCTGAACGATCTCGCGGCTGCGGTCTCCCCCACCCGAACAATCGCCCAGAGCTCGGACCAGGAGACCGAGCTCGCACTCACGGTCGACGTGGTCGCTGCGGCTCCCGGCACCGTCGCCGGCACGATCGAGGTGCAGACCGACGCCCCCCTGTCCGCCGGGCCGCTGGCCGACTGGAGCATCAACTCCGGGAACCTGCCGATGACCCAGACGATCGACATTCCCGTGACCCTGGCGGCGAACGCCGAGCCGGGGGAGTATCCAGTAGCAGTCACCGTGCGCTCGGGCGAACGGGAAGTCGTCCAGACGGCGACGATTGCCATCGGAGCCCACAGCCCGCTCACCGCCTACTTCAACAACACCGGAATCGGAGACAGGGGCACCGGCAACGCCAACCTCGATCTCAAGGGTTGGTACCTCTTGCGCGACGCGCTCGCCGACGCCGGCATCGTCCAGGGCCGCACCTACGAGGTGCCGGGCAACAGCGCTCTGACCTATGCGCTCCCGCTCGTACCGCCGGGCGAGCCGGACAACATCGCGGCCAACGGCGAGAAGCTCGACCTCGCCGGCACCCTGACGGGGGCGACCACGTTCTCCTTCGTGGGCACCGGTGCCTCGGGCAACCAGAGCGGGCAGGCGACTGTCAGGTTGGACGACGGCTCGTCCTTCACCACCCCGCTCGGCTTCACCGACTGGTGCGCGGATGCGCCAGCGCTCGGAAACATCGCCATCGTTCGCACCAGCGAACGGGGTGCAAAGACGGGGACCGACGGCGCGCGGTGCGGGCTGTTCGCCACCGCTCCCGTCGCCATTCCCGAGGGCAGGGAGGTCATCGGCATCGATCTCCCGGTCAACCGGGACATCCACGTGTTCGCGATCGCGAGCGACGCCCCCGAGCCCGAGGAGCCGGGCGAGCCTGGTGACACGGTGGTCGATGACGTTGCTGCTGTGACCTTCGACGACGAGG
>JBQGOU010000134.1:0-8417 GCA_052086865.1 Cellulomonadaceae bacterium | reverse complement strand
GGCGACGAGGCGCACCGTCTCGAGCGCGCCGAGTACCTGACCTTCATCGAGCGCCTGGGCGCGGTAGTCGCCCGGCACGGCAAACGCCTGGTGCTCTGGCAGGAGGCGGCCGGTGCAGCCCTGCCCGCCGGGACCCAGCTCCAGTACTGGACCTCGCAGGTGCCCGGGGAGCACCTTGCCCGAGCGGCCCGTGCCGGGGACCTGGAGATCATCGCCTCGCCCGGCCACCACGCCTACCTCGACCAGAAGTACGCCCCCGGGTATCCGCTCGGCCTGGAGTGGGCCCGCCCGATCGAGCTGCACGACGCCTATGCGTGGGATCCGGTCGAGGTCCTGCCGGGCGTGCCCGCGGCAGCCGTCGCCGGGGTCGAGGCCTGCCTGTGGACGGAGACGCTGCGCACGGTCGACGAGGTGACGACCATGGTGCTGCCGCGGCTGCCGGCCATCGCCGAGGTGGCCTGGGGATCCGTGCCCGACTGGCCGCGGTTCCGCGCCGCCGTCGCCGAGCACGGCCGCCGCTGGACCCGCGCGGGCCTGGCGTTCCACCGTTCCCCGCAGGTGCACTGGTAGCGTCACGTCTCAGCGGGCGGACAAGGCGTGGACCGCCTGATGAGCCTCGCCTAGGCTCGGGTCACCATCCAGAGCGGTCGAGAGTCCTGGCTCGTCGACACCGCAGCAACCCCCCACAATGGAAGCCTCCTGAGGGTGCGGGTGCTAACGCCAGGTCCGATGGAGTTGACCATGAAGGCTTCCGCATGAGCATCGACGTGCGCTCGGCGCGCCCGACGGTGTCGTTCGAGCTGATGCCCCCGCGCAACCCGGCCGCCGCGCCCAAGTTCTGGGCGACGGTGCGACGCCTGGTGGCCGCGCGGCCGGACTTCGTGTCCGTGACCTACGGGGCCGCCGGAAGCGACCGGGCCACCGCACGCGCCGTCGTCACCGAGCTGGCCGCACACACCCCCGTGCTGCCCATCGCCCACCTGACCTGCGTCGGGGCACGCCGGGCCGACGTCGTCGAGGTGATCGGGGAGATGCTCGACGCCGGCGTACGCAGCTTCCTCGCCCTGCGCGGGGACCCGCCTGCCGGCAACCCGGACTGGACGCCGGCCCCGGACGGGCTGGCCTCCTCGGACCAGCTCGTCCAGCTGCTGCGCCTGGTGGAGGCCAAGCGCTGCACGGCGAGCGCGGCCACGGCGCTGCGCGGGGCCGCCCATCCCCTGACGATCGCCGTGGCGACGTTCCCGGCGGGCAACCCCGCCGCCGGGACCACGGCGGAGCAGGAGGTGGAACGGCTCCTGGGCAAACAGCTCGCCGGGGCGGACTTCGCCATCACCCAGCTGTTCTACGAGCCCGAGGTCTACACCGAGTTCGTCGCGCAGGCACGGACGGCCGGGGTCACGATCCCGATCCTCGCGGGCCTGCTGCCCACCACGGACCCCGCCCGGCTGCGGCGCGTGGCCGATCTCTCGGGCATCACCCCGCCGGCGGACCTGGTCCGCCGGCTCGAGGACCTGGACGACCCGGCGGACCAGCACCGGGTCGGCATCCAGCACTCCATCGCCCTGGCCCGCGACGTGCTCGACGCCGGCGCCCCGGGGCTGCACATCTACACGTTCAACAAGCACGAAGCCGCACTTGACCTGCTCGAGGGAGTCGACCTCGGCGGTGGTGCCACGGTGCCCGCATCCGCGGACCGCGTGACATCAGACCTGGCCAGCAGGCCGTGGGTCGCCGGCGCCTGACCGAACCGACGACACAAGGACGATGATGACAACCGATCAGACCACCCTGCCCACTCCGTTCCCCGGCGCGACGATCCTCGGCTACCCCCGCATCGGGCCGCGCCGCGAGCTCAAAAAGGCGATTGAGTCCTTCTGGGCGGGACGCAGCGACGAGCAGTCCCTCGAGGCCGCCGCCGCCGAGCTGCGCGAGCGCACGACCCAGCGCCTCGTCGATCTCGGCCTGTCCCGCGATGGCGGGGCCGTGCCCGGGTCGTTCTCCTTCTACGACCAGGTGCTCGACGCCGCCGTCACCGTCGGCGCCGTTCCCGAGCGCTTCGCGCACCTGCGTGGGCCGGATGGCGGCCTCGACCTCGCCGGCTACTCGACGGTGGCGCGCGGCGCCGGCGAGGACGCGCCGCTGGAGATGACCAAGTGGTTCGACACCAACTACCACTACCTGGTTCCCGAGATCGGCCCGGACACCACGTTCGCGCTCAGCTCCGACCGGGTGGTCCGCGAGTTCACCGAGGCCCTTGCCGGCGGCGTCGAGACCCGCCCGGTGATCGTCGGGCCCGTGACCTTCCTGCTGCTGAGCAAGGCCGCCGACGGCGCGCCCGAGGGCTTCGCGCCCTTGTCCCGCCTCGCCGACCTGCTCCCCGTCTACGCGCAGCTGCTGCGGCGGCTGGCGGCGGCCGGCGCCTCCTGGGTCCAGCTCGACGAGCCCGGCCTGGTCACGGACAACCTCGATGTCGCGCCGGCAGACCTGCACGCCGCGCTGAGGCACGCCTACCGCGAGCTGGCGACGACGCTTCCGCGCGCCGAGCGACCCGCCGTGCTGGTCGCGGCGCCCTTCGGGGACCTGCAGGACGCCCTGCCCGTGCTTGCGGAAACCGACGTCGAGGCGATCGCCGTCGACCTGGTGCGCGGCTCCGTTCCCACGGGCCCCGTACGCGGCCTCGAGACCAAGACCCTCGTCGCCGGCGTAATCGACGGGCACAACATCTGGCGTGCCGACCTCGCGGCCACGCTCACTGTCCTCGAGTCGCTGCGCGGCCTTGCCGGCGCGCTCGCTGTCGGGACCTCGACGTCGCTGCTGCACGTGCCGCACGACGTCGCTGACGAGCCCGAGCTCGACCCGACCCTCGCCTCCTGGCTCGCCTTCGCCGACCAGAAGGTCGGCGAGGTCGCCGTCCTGGCCAGGGCTCTGGCCGAGGGCCGCGACGCCGTCGCAGGCGAGCTCGCCCAGGCGACGGCGGCCGCGGCAAGCCGTGCCGGCGCCGACGGCGTGGTGGTCCCCCAGGTGCGCCGCCGCACCGCCGCCCTCGCCGAGGACGACTTCCGCCGCGACCCGGCCGAGGACCGCCGTGCGGCGCAGGACGAGAGGCTCGGCCTGCCAGTGCTGCCCACCACCACGATCGGGTCGTTCCCGCAGACGCCCGACATCCGCCGGGCGCGCTCGGCACATGCCCGCGGTGAGCTCGGCACCACCCAGTACGAGGAGCAGATGCGCGCGGAGATCGCCCGCGTGATCGAGCTCCAGGAGCAGATCGGCCTCGACGTCCTCGTGCACGGCGAGCCAGAGCGCAACGACATGGTGCAGTACTTCGCGGAGCTGCTCGACGGCTTCGCCGTGACGCAGAACGGCTGGGTGCAGTCCTACGGGTCGCGCTGCACCCGTCCCTCGATCCTGTGGGGCGACGTCTCGCGGCCCGCGCCGATGACGGTGCGGTGGTCCACCTACGCCCAGTCCCTGACAGCCAAGCCCGTCAAGGGCATGCTGACGGGTCCGGTCACGATTATGGCGTGGTCCTTCGTGCGCGACGACGTGCCCCTGGGCGAGACGGCGAACCAGATCGGGCTGGCGCTGCGGGACGAGATCGCGGACCTCGAGGCGGCCGGCATCGCCGTGATCCAGGTGGACGAGCCCGCGCTACGCGAGCTGCTGCCGCTGCGGCGGGCGGACCAGCCCGACTACCTCGCCTGGTCGGTGGGCTCCTTCCGCCTGGCCACGGCCGGGGTGCGGGCCGACACCCAGATCCACACGCACCTGTGCTACTCGGAGTTTGGCGAGGTCATCGGCGCCATCGACGCACTGGACGCGGACGTCACCTCCATCGAGGCCGCGCGCTCGCGCATGGAGATCCTGCCCGAGCTGGCCGCCTCCGGCTTCTCCCGCGGCGTGGGCCCGGGCGTCTACGACATCCACTCCCCGCGCGTGCCGACGCAGGCCGAGATCACGGAGCTGCTCGAGCTCGCCGTAGGCTCGGTCGACCCGAGCCTGCTGTGGGTCAACCCCGACTGCGGACTCAAGACCCGCGGCTACGCCGAGGTCACCCCGGCGCTTGAGCACCTGGTGGGCGCCGCCCGCACGGTCCGCAGCCGGCTGGGCTGAGCCCGGGCGGTGCACACAATCTCCACGCCTCACCCCGACGGCGTTTGCGACGCTCTCGCCGCGGCGCCACCGACGGCGACTAGGCTGGTTCCCAGACATGACCAAGAACTCCACACCCCCAGACACCGTCGGCCCACGTCCGTCCTTCGCCCAGATCCTCGCCTCCGTGCTGACGGCGGTCACCTCGACCGTGGCCCTGTCCTATCTCGGGGTCGCCGGGACGATCGTCGGTGCGGCGGTGGCCAGTGCCCTGACGGTCCTGGCGAACTACTGGTACACCCGATCCATCGTCAAGACCTCCCGCACGGTCACAGCGCTCGCACCGCGCATCGCGCATACGCTGACGCCCACGGCCAACGCCGCCGCGGGCACGGGGACGGACACGGTCACTATGCCGGTCGCCGACGACTCCGCGCCACCGCCCGAGGACCAGGCCGGGACGGGGGCCGACGCCGGAGCGGACGCCGAGGCGGCCGACGAGACCGACGACGGCACTGCCGACGATGTGACGCCAGCCGACGCCGTCGCCGACCTCCAGCACCACACGCGCCCCACCCGGCGGCGCCTCGTGGTGCTGGGTCTGGTGCTGTTCGGCATCATCCTTGCCGTCGTCACCGCAATCGAGCTCGGCATCGGCAAGCCGATCTCCGACGCGCTGCGCGGTCAGGAGGGGTCCGGGACCACGATCTTCCCCACCCGGGTCCTGGACGAGAGCCCCACACCGGAGCCGACCGGCACACCCGGGGAGACGACCACGCCGCCGGAGTCCCCGACGCCCACCGAGACGGCCACGCCCACGCCGACACCCACGCCGACACCGTCCGAGACCACGACGCCGACTCCGACGCCGAGCACGACGCCCACCCCCACGCCGACCGCGCCCACCGACCCGGCCGAGGGCGCCGAGAGCACCACCGAGCCGACGCCGTCAGCCATCGATTGAGTCAAGTCATACCCAAGGTCCCGCCACACTTGATGGAGGGTGGAGTATGGTCTCTCCATGATTCTCGGAGATCTGCAGTCGCGCGTCCGGGTGGCGCTGACCACGACCATCGTCGACGAGTGGTCCCTGCTCAGCACCGACAACGGCACGAGCAGCCCCAGCGAGCGCGCCGTCGCCTTCCATCTGGGCTGGCACCTGCGCCCGATGATCGAGCGCACGTGGGACATCGACTGCGAGTACAACCGCTCGGGGATGACGCTTGAGCACTCCGTGGCCCTGCGCGACGGTGAGGGCCGCAAGATCCCTGACCTGATCGTGCACCGGCGCGGCAAGCTCGGACCCGAGCACAACCTGCTGCTCGTGGCAATCTCGACGGACCGCGCGGAAGCGGGCGACATCGGCTTCGACCGGGCCCGCGCCCTGCAGCAGCGCTTCGGCTACCGCTACGCGACGTCCCTCAACCTCCGCCTCGCCGAACACGGCAAGGCGGCGGAGGAGGAGGCGGCGCTGGCACTGGAGCCCCACTGGCAGTGGGCCACCCTCGAGGACGGGAAGGTGGGTGACGAGTCCGTCTACCCGCCCGATGTCCTCGAGGACATCCTGGCCCGCGCCACGCACACCACGCCGCGATAGCCTCCGACGGGCATAGTCTGGACGGGTGCGCGCGCCTGGGATCAACGTCACCCTCTCCAGCGCATCCGTGTACCCACGCAAGGTCCGGTACGCGTTCGAGCTTGCGGCTCGCCTGGGGTACGACGGCGTCGAGGTGATGGTGTGGGGTGACCGCGCCACCCAGGACGACGTCGAGCTCTCCCGGCTCTCGCAGGAGTTCGCGATGCCGATCCGCTCGGTGCACGCCCCGACGCTGCTGGTCAGTCAACGGGTGTGGGGTCCGCGGCCCGGGCACAAGCTCGCCAAAGCCGTCGACATGGCGTACACGCTGGGTGCCCGAACTGTCGTCGTGCACCCTCCGTTCGCCTGGCAGCGGCGCTACTCGCGCCGGTTCGTCGACCTCGTGCACGCCCTGTCAGCGGAGTCCGGGGTGACGATTGCGGTGGAGAACATGTATCCCTGGCGCAGCCGCAACCGCGAGTACATGGCCTATCTGCCCGGATGGGACCCGACAGAGCTGGACTACGACGCGGTCACCCTCGACCTGTCCCACGCGGCCACCTCGCGCCAGAGCGCCCTGGACCTGATGCACGGCTTCGGTCCTCGGCTGCGCCACGTGCACCTGACCGACGGCACGGGGAGCAGCACGGACGAGCACCTCGTCCCGGGGCGCGGTACCCAACCGGCGCGCGAGGTGCTGCGCGAGCTCGTGCACACCGGCTGGCACGGAGACGTCGTCGTCGAGATCGGCACCCGTAAGGCCCGCACGGCCGCTGAGCGCGAGCGGGACGTCAGCGAGTCGCTCGCGTTTGCCCGCACCTACCTCACGGTGGGCGACCACGCCGAGTACGCCCCGACCCCCCAGCGGCACCGGCCCGGCGACGCGTGGGAGACGGGCGAGCTCGCGCCGATCCGCGCCCAGCTGCCGCCCGAGCACTGAGGGGTGCATGACCCCGGCTCCGCGGCGGGGGATACTGTGGCCCGTGCCCGAAACCCTGACGTACATCCCCGCCGACACTGCCCTGGTCGACCCGACGATCGACCCGGCCGAGCTCGCCACGGCGCTGCGCGTCATCGAACAGGCGGGCCGGCTCGATCCGGACCACCCCGACTCGCTGCGCCTGCGCCGCGCGACGGCGCGGCTGTACAAGGCGGTGAAGAGGGAACGCCGGGTGGCCGCCCGCCTGGCCGAACGCGATGCGGACACGGCGGTTATCGAGGCGACGGCCACAGGAGCCCCCACCCGGATCGATGACGAGACCCAGGGCCTCGAGCTGCGTCCCGGCCGCGCGACGGGTCGCACCGCCGGCCGGCTGCTGCGCTCCCAGGCATGCTACGTCTGCAAACAGCACTACGTGGACGTCGACGCGTTCTACCACCAGCTGTGCCCGCGATGCGCTGCCGAGAACCACGCGCGGCGCGACGCCCGCACTGACCTGACCGGCCGCCGGGCGCTGCTGACCGGCGGGCGCGCGAAGATCGGGATGTACATCGCGCTGCGACTGCTGCGCGACGGCGCCCACACCACGATCACCACACGGTTCCCCCACGACGCGATCCGCCGCTTCACCGCCATGCCGGACGCGGAGGAGTGGCTGCACCGGCTCACAGTCGTCGGCATCGACCTGCGCGATCCGGCCCAGGTGGTCGCGCTCGCCGATGACGTCGCCGCGCAGGGCCCGCTCGACGTGCTCATCAACAACGCCGCGCAGACCGTGCGGCGCTCGGCCGACGCCTATGCGCCGCTGGCCCAGGCGGAGGACGCCCCGCTGCCGGACGGTCCTCTGCCTGCCGTGATCACCTACGGACGCAGCCACGACGCGCACCCCGCAGCCCTCGCCGCAGGCGGCGTGCTCTCCCACCCCGCGGTGATGACCCCCGGTCTGCTCACGGAGCTGGCGCTGACGGCCGGGTCGGCCTCCCTCGACCGGGTGGCGGACGCCACGGCGATCGACGCCGCCGGCCTGGTGCCCGATCTGGTGTCCACCAACTCCTGGGTCCAGGGCGTCCAGGAGGTGGACCCGCTAGAGCTGCTCGAGGTGCAGCTGTGCAACTCGACCGCGCCGTTCATCCTGATCAGTCGGCTGCGCGCGGCGATGTCCGCGTCGCCTGCCCGGCGCCGCTACGTGGTCAACGTCTCCGCGATGGAGGGGGTGTTTGCCCGCGGGTACAAGGGCCCGGGCCATCCGCACACCAACATGGCCAAGGCCGCGGTCAACATGCTCACGCGCACCAGCGCCCGGGAGATGTTCGAGACGGACCGCATCCTCATGACGAGCGTCGACACCGGCTGGATCACCGACGAGCGTCCGCACACCACCAAGGTGCGCCTTGCGCAGGAGGGCTTCCACGCACCGCTCGACCTGGTCGACGGTGCGGCGCGCGTCTACGACCCGATCGTGCGCGGCGAGGCGGGCGAGGACCTGTTCGGCTGCTTCCTCAAGGACTACCGCCCGGCCGCCTGGTAGAACGGACGAGGAACGACTCGAGCGCGGCGACGATGCGCACGTCGGCCGCAAGCCACGGCACCGTGTCCCACTGGCCGCGGTCGAGCCAGCGCAGCTCGTCGTGCTCGACGAGGGGCGCGGGGGTCCCCGCGACGACGCGGGCCAGCCACAGCCGCATCAGGTGCCGGTCGGTGATGACCCAGGCGCCGTCGTCGGGGCCGACCAGCTCGGCACCGAGGCTCACCTCGACGCCCAGCTCCTCGACCAGCTCGCGGTGCAGCGCCTGCAGCGGCGTCTCCCCG
>JBQGOU010000133.1:0-8422 GCA_052086865.1 Cellulomonadaceae bacterium | reverse complement strand
CCGCGGGCGGCGAGGAGGATGGCGATGGCGGAGACGCCGAACCCGACGTCGCGAAGGTTGCGGATGTCGGCTGCGTCGGCCAGCTGGTGCGGGGCGTAGCGCCGGTACCCGCTGGACGGGTCGATGTCAGCGGGCACCAGCACGCCGTGCGAGTCGTAGTGCCGCAGCATCCGCACCGACAGTCGGCTCAGCGAGCTGAACCGACCGATCGTCATGAGGTTCGTGGTCTCGGCCATGCCCCCATCGTGGTGCCTGCCACGATGGCAGGGTCAACACCGGGCGTGGGGTCGTCGTCTGAGGACGACGTAAAGGCTCAGCAGGCCAGACCAGAACGGTACAGCTGACGGCAGCAAAGCGGTACAGCTCGTGGGCAGCGGCGCAGCCAACTCAGCCCGCAAGCCGGTGCGCGACCCCCCGACTAGAGCTACTTGAACGCGCCGGCGGCCGGACGTCGAGGTTCGGGTAGTCGGTGGACCGCACGCCCTTCAGCTTCGGCTCGTCGCCCAGAAGGAAGGTGGTGGCGCCCTGCGGGTCGGGCGCTGCCCTGTGCACCCCGTGATGACGACGGGGGCACACCGGGTCTCACTCACGGGCGACGAAGATCGACATGCGCTCCGTGCCGTCGCTCCAGCGCGGCGGCCTTGCGCTCCAACACGGCGCGTTGCGCGTCGTTCGCGGTGACCGAGGCCGCGACCATGAGCTCCGAACGCGCCTCGGCGGCCCGCCCAAGTCGCGCCAACAGCTCACCGCGCACGCTCGGGATCAGCGGGGATCCGCGCAGCTCCCCCGCTGCCGCCAGCTCGTCGACGATCCGCAGCGCCGCCGCCGGTCCCGCGGCCATCGACACCGCGACGGCACGGTTGAGCTCCACGACGGGGTTGGGGGCGAGCCGGCCCAGCGCCTCGTACAGCACCACGATCCGGTCCCAGTCGGTCTCCTCGACGCTCGCCGCGACGCTGTGGCACTCGGCGATCGCGGCCTGCAACGCATAGGCGCCGCGGCCCCTTCCCTGCGCAGCGGCAGCCGCGTCCGCTCGGCGCAGCGCGGTCCGCCCGCGCAGGATCTGCACCCGGTCCCACCGCGACCGGTCCTGGTCGGCGAGCAGCACGGGCTCGCCAGCCGCCGACTCGCGTGCCGCGAACCGGGATCGCTGGAACTCCATCAGCGCGATCAAGGCGTGCGCATCGGGCTCCCGCGGGAGCAGGCCGACGAGCACCCGACCGAGGCGCAACGCCTCGTCGGCGAGATCGGGCCGCGTCCACCTCTCCCCCGCCGTCGCCGAGTACCCCTCGGTGAAGATCAGATAGACGACCCCCAGCACCCCGGCCAACCGCGGACGCCACTCGGACGGCTCGCGCGACTCGAACGGCACGCGCGCGGCCGAGAGCGTCTTCTTGGCGCGCGTAATGCGCGCCTGCACGGTCGCGACCGGGACGAGCAGCATCCGGGCGATCTCGGTCGTCGTGAGACCGGCCACGACCCGGAGCGTGAGCGCGACCTGCGACTCGCGCGAGAGCGCGGGGTGGCACGCGATGAACACCAGCCGGAGCAGGTCGTCGTCGATGGTCTGCCACGCGTCGTCGACCGCGTCGGACGACTCGTGCGCGATCAGTCGGTACCGCTCGTCCAGCCGCTCCCGGCGTCGCCAGACGTCGACCATCCGCCGTCGGGCGACCGTGGTGAGCCATGCCCCGGTGTTGCCGGGGAACGCCGTCGCGCGCCCAGCCGACCAGCGCCTCGGCCACGGCCTCCTGCGCGACGTCCTCGGCCAGGCCGAGGTCGCCCGACAGCCTCGTGAGCGTCGCGACGATGCGCGGCCCCTCGATGCGCCAGGCTGCCTCGACCGCGCGACGGGCGTCCTGCGTCATCAGCTCGTCCCGAGCTCCTCGCGCCAGCCGGCCTCCTGCTGGACGAACTCGTTGTCGGCGTAGGCCGCGAAGTCGCTCTCGTCGGTCACTCGGCGCACCTCGAGCTTGCCGCCCGGGCCCAGCGGGCAACGCTTCGCCCACTCGATCGCCTCGTCCGCCGTCGCCGTCTGCAGGATCCAGAAGCCGTTGAACAGCTCGTGGACCTCGCCGTACGGGCCGTCGCTGACGATCGGGTCGGTGTCCGCCGTGAACTCGACCACGTATCCGGCCTCCGGCGCCAGGCCCTCTCCCGCCACCATGACCCCTGCCTTCATGAGCGACTCGTTGTAGGCGCCCATCGCCTTGATGACCAGCTCGAAGTCGGAGTTCTCGTAGGCCGCAGCGACCTCCTCGGTCGCCCGCATGATCAGCATGTGCTTCATCTGTCCGTCTCCTTCGTCCGGGGGTGCTCGGTGCACCCTCTCACTACGACGTCGAACGACGGACCGCGGGAATCGACATCGGACTCGTGTCCGTCTCCTTCGTCCGGGGGGGGTGCTCGGCGCACCGCCTCAGCAGGATGGGCGGAGCTGCGCTCCGGGATTGTGGCGTTCTGGCTGCTGCGAGCAAACAGAACGCCACAATCGCGGTAACGGGACGGGGGCGGGGCCGGCCTGGGCGGCGAGGGGCACGTATGTGCCCCGCCGCCTCCGGACCTGGCTGATGTCAGCGCACACACCTACGCTCGACGCATGGCACCGAGGCTCGCGGTCTACATCGAGGCGGGATACCCCCCCAGGAACGCCCTGAGGCCGCTCGCATGCTCCGGCTCAGTGTCGATCAGGATGCTGTCGGCGGACCTCGCGTCGAGACTCACGTGACGTGCAGGAACGGTTCCCACAACGCCAGCGACTGGCGTGCAGACGGTTCGCATCGACGCGAAGCCACGCCGCTTGCCGACACCCCTCGGTGATAAGATTGCCTTATGACGCTGCTGACCGAGTATCGCGCCGCACGCCACGACCAGGAGATCGCCCATCTGCGCCGTTTGCTCGCACTTCGAGCCATGGTCGCAACAGGCATGAGTCAGCGAGCGATCGCAAGCGCGCTCGGAGTCAGCCAGCCCGCAGTGAGCCAACAGCTCGGCGCGGCTAGCGCTCTCGACAGCGCCCACCCGCACGCGTTGCTTGATGCCGCAACTCCTGTCCTGACCCGTGTGGCCAGAGACCGCGGCTACACCAGGCTGGCCGTGTTCGGCTCGGTGGCGCGTCGGCAAGCCCGGCAAGACTCCGACATCGACCTGCTCGTCCAGGCACCTGCGGGCACGTCCTCGTTGGCGTTCATCGAGTTCAAGCAGCTGCTCGAGCAGATCCTCGGACGACAGATCGATCTCGTGTCCTACGGTGGATTGAGACCGGGCATCGACGACGACGTCCGGCGCGAAGCTGTGGTGCTGTAGTGGACCGCAGCGTCGCCAAGGAGTTCCTTCACATCGATGCATGGCTCACACAAGTCGACGAGATCGCCCGCCGCGGCCAGACCGACTACCTCTCTGACAACATGCTGCAGGAAGCCGGCGACTCACTCATGATGAAACTCGGCGAGGCAGCGAACAGACTGTCGCGCCTCGGCGTTGCGGCCACGGAGGGAGTCGAGTGGGCGCTGGTCGTGGCGAACCGGAACTTCATCATCCACCAGTACGACCACATCGACCGGGAACAGACGTGGCTGACGTTGTCGGTGGATCTTCCCGCGCTGCACCTCGCACTGCAGCCACGTATCACCGCGGCCGCGGCTTGTCTTCGCAAACGCTGACAGGCCCCTCGCGCCTGTCAGCGCCGACCTGGTTCCACGAAACCCAGTGCCTGGTAGCCGGGCATCCGCCGTACCAACGAGGCCGCGAGGATCGGCGTGGCCGCGTCGTGGTAGTCGTGCGCCTCCGCGGTCGTCTTGCCGGGGCCAGCGCGTAGGATCCGACCAGCGCACTGCACCAGCAGCCCGTCGAACGAAACCGGCGCGGCCAGGAACAACGTGTCGAGCGCAGGAGCGTCGAAGCCCTCACCGATGAAGGGCGTCGTACCGATCACCAGCACCCCGTCGCCCGGCGAACTCTCCGCCAGTCTCGCCACAACGGCGCGGCGCTCTGTCGCACTCATCCCACCTTGCAGAATCAGCGCCTCATGCCCGCGGGCTGCGAGCGCGGCGGCCAAAGTCTGCACGTGCGCTACGCGCCGGGTGAGCACGAGGCAGTTGCGACCAGCGGACAGTGCAGCAGCGACATCCTCAGCGATCTGGGCATTGCGGACGTCGTCGGTCGCGAGCTCACCGTGCACGCGCGCCAGTGCTCCCGGTTCAGACAGATCAACATCGGTTCGGAATGCGGTCTCGTGCACCCGTAGCACCCGGTGCGCCACGCCGGACTCCGCGACGGCATGCTCGAGCGTTCCGCGCGCACCCGAGTCCAACGTGTGCCGGATCGGTCCGAGCTGCCAGGTCACCAACTCCCCGAGCCCGTCTCGACGCGTCGGAGTCGCGGTCAGCCCCAACCAGAACTGCGCACCGACCTTCTTGACGGAGTGGTCGTACGCCGCCGCAGCCAGGTGATGGCACTCGTCCACGACGACGTGCCCATACCCCGCCGTCAGCTGCGCCACGTCGTCACGGCGCGCGAGGGAGGGCAGCATCGCGATGTCGACCTGACCGGTGAGCTTGCACCTGCCGCCACCCAGCTGGCCAGGCATCATCCCCAGGAACTCCTGGACTCGCTCGCGCCACTGATCCGCGAGCGCCTTGCGGTCCACGAGTATGAGAGTCGAGGTGGCCCGCTCGGCGAGGATCGCACAGGCCATGACCGTCTTGCCGGAACCTGGCGGGGCGACGAGGACGCCGTCGTCGTGCGCAAGCATGGCGCTCACCGCAGCTGACTGATCCTCGCGGAGCTCCCCCGAGAACGTGAGCTCCACCTCCGAACCCGAGCTCCTCGCGTCGACGAGCTCCAGGCGCGAGCCAGCGTCCTCGATGATCCGCGCCACCGTGTGGCGCAGACCTCGCGGGAGGACGAGGCGGTCGTCGAGAGTCACGTCGTAGCCCCGCACGAAGCGTGGGGTGTCCCAGGTGGACTTGCGCAGCCGCTGCAGCTCGTAGAACTTCGGATTCGTCATCGATGCGGCGTGCTTGAACGTCGCGAGCGCCGCGGGCGAGAGCTGCGCGGCGTCCATGGACATCCCGTCGCTGAGCTCTGCCCTGACCACGGCGGGCAGACGCGGGTGCACTCTCGTGGCCGTCGATCGACTCACGGTCCGCACATCGTTCCCGACGGCGGTTCTGCTCGCCTTGCGCGCCAGACGTGCGGCGTCCGCGGGGGTCAGCCGGTCGAGCGTGGCAAGGAACTCCCACTGGTCCACGTGCGGCTCGAGCGTGGCAAGCTCGAGGAACAGCGTCAAACCATCCTTGCGTCTGAGACCTTGGAGGGGCGCAGCGATCAGGTTCCCGAAGCCGCCGTCGGGCAGGACGTCCTGATTCGGGAAGAGCCGATCGTAGGACCGCAGGTCCATCGACCCGCGCAGCACGATCGCCTCATGCACGAGCAGGCTGCCGACCGCCCTGGCGGTCGAGGCTGCGACGGCATCGGTGAAGAAGACCCACACGTGCGCGCCGCGCCCTGACTGCGAGATCTCCAGGGCGCCCGGCACGCCGTTGGCCCGCGCGACCTTGACGTAGGCGAGCGCATCGAGCATGGCAGTAGGGCCGTCGAAGTCGGCTGCGAGAAAGTGGCAGGAGTTGTCGCGCATCAGGGGGTACAGGCCGACGAACTCGTCGCCGACAAGGTGCGCGGCGACGACGTCGGGCGTCAACGGCAGGTTGCGCGCGTCGCGGCGGTTCATCCCCTTGCGCCACCCGCCCGCGATGGCGGGCTTCCACCCGGACGTCCCCTTCCAGATGCTCTCCCAGCGCACCGCGTACACGTCGCGGCGCGCGCGGAACCGATCGGCAAACAGGGCCAGCTTGTCCTGGACCGGTGACGACATCGTCACCAGGCCGGGCGGGGCAGCGGGGGCAGCCAGCTGCTCGGACGCGGGCGTCGTCTCGCCTGGGCGCAGCTCGAGCAGCTTGGTCAAACGCGCGTTCTCCGTGCGCAGCCGCTCGACCTCGCGGCGCAGCTCCACCAACTCGCGCTCCGGAGTCACCACTCGATACTCGCACGGCACGTGCGCCCATGGCACGATGAGCGCCGTGGACGACACATTCGCAGCTGTTCGTCTGACCGAGCACGACGCCTTCGCCGACCTGCTCTCCGTGCTCGAGCTCTGCGCGGCCGGGCGACTCAGGTGCAGCGCCAAGACCAGGCGCCCCTCCGCACCAACGTCCTCAGTGCGGCGAAGAACCGCCGTCCGGTTGTCGGCGCCGCCCTCGCACGCTGCGAACCCGGCGAGTGGGTCACCATCGACGCGCTGTTCCGCACCATGCAGCGCGCAGGCCTGCACCCCACCATCACCCGCTCCGATCGAGCGGTGTGGAAGCTGTACCTCCTGGACCCTCAGTACGGCTCGCTCGGGTACGCCGGCTTCCACGACTGGGCGTTGCTGGAGGGTCGCTACACCCTCGCGGTGCTGTTCGAGTACGCAGGCACATTGGGCCTCATCGACCTCGACTACGTCGACCCCCATGGTGCGCGCGACGACTTCCGGGAGAACTGGGGAGCCGACGAGCTCGAAGCTCTCAGCCGCTACGACGGCCTCCAGGCGATCAGGCTCACCCCACTCGGCGCATACGCCGTCGGGCTGACCGAGAGCCACCTCTCGCTCTGACGATGCGCGGCCGGGCGGAGGACAGGCCGCTAGGCCCACCAGCGCAGAACGACACGGGCGGGCACCGTGACCGCGTCCATGGCGAGGCCCACGGCGGCGGCGGCAAACGACGCGAACACGAACGGTGGCGCGTGCGGGGCCTGGCCGGTCGGGCTGCGCATCATCGGCACAAGCGTGGCCGCGGCGATCGCGGAGCGTTGACGGCGGCGACGGCCGCGAAGCCGCCGAGCACCGCCGCCATCACATAGTTCATGCAGGTGCCCAGCCGCGCCTCGGCGTCCTGCCCCGTGGCGTATCCGGAGGCGTCGGTGACCTGGCCCAGCGCGGCGAGCGACTCCGGCGAGCCGCCGCGCACCAGCACGGTGCTGTCGAACCCCGAGCTGACGTGCCCGTTGGGGTGCGCACTCACGCCGTGATCTTCGCCATCTCACCCACGCAGGGCGTACGGCCGGTCGGTTCCCGGACCCGCGCGGCCATCCCACCCAGGAGCCAACGTGGGGTGCTACCGCCGTACGGGGTGGGCGCCGGGACCGGCGCCCTCTGCGGCACCCCTCCCGCATCGCCTGTGATGCAGATATGATGCTGACATGCGCACCACGGTCGAGCTGCCTCCCGCCGTCCACCGCCGCGCCCGCGAGCTGGCCGATCGACGCGGCCAGTCGTTGTCCGCTGTGATCGCCGACCTGACCATGCGCGGCCTGGCACAGCTTGACGCTCCCGTGGACCTCAGGGTGGACGACGCCTCGGGATTTCCGACGATCAGCATCGGCCGGAAGATCACGTCCGAGGACGTGGCCCGCACGATCGAGGACGAGTGACGACCCACCTGCTCGACGCCAACGTGCTGATCGCACTGACGGTGGCCGAGCACGAGCACCACACGCGTGCTGCGCGTTGGGCGGCAGGCGTGACCTCGTTCGCCGTCTGCCCCGTCGTGGAAGGCGCACTCACGCGGTTCCTCGTCCGCGTTGGCGAGACCCATCTGACAGCCTCGGCGACCCTGCGAGCGATCCGCGAACGTCCGGGATACTCGTTCTGGCCCGACTGCGTGTCCTACGCCGATGCCGACCTGACCGCCGTCCGCGGACATCGCCAGGTCACCGACGCCTATCTCGCCGCACTTACCCGGACCCACCGCTCTGCTCGTCTGGCCACCCTGGACGAAGGTCTCGTCGCGATGGCCCCCGACGTGGCGTTCCTGCTCCCCGCGATCTGACGCCCCGGGGCCGTTGGGCAGCTCAGCTGGACAACCTCTGCGCGACCTCGGTCCACAGCTGCGTGTAGGCACCGGCCGCCCCCACCCGCGGGGCGAAGGTCGCGAGCGGCGCCCGCTCGGCGCACATCCGCTCGACCGCGGCGACGTAGGGGACCACGACGTCGAGCACGTCGGCGCGCTCCGGGAGGTTCGCCACGGCGTCGCGGTGCACCGTCTTGCGCCGGTCCACCATGGACAGGAACCCCAGCACCGGCGGGGCCTTGCGCACCCCGACCACGATCCGCTTGCCGCGCACCAGTGCCTCCGCGCCACCCTTGAGCTTCGGCTTGACGCCCAGCAGGAAGGTGGCGGCGCCCTGAGGGTCCAGGTCCCACAGCAGCACCCGGGGCAGGCGCTCCGCGTCACGGGCCTTCTTCTTGGCGCCCTTCTTGCCCTTGGCGTCCTTGCTGCTGCCAGGGTCCGCGCCGGCGCAGGGACAGGACCGGCTCGAGCCCCACCTGCCCGGTGAGCCGGGCGTGCACGGCGTCGACGTCGTCCACCTCGAGGTTCAC
>JBQGOU010000132.1:3586-8594 GCA_052086865.1 Cellulomonadaceae bacterium | reverse complement strand
TCGAGTACATGGGCCTGACCCCCGGCATGGCGCTGCGCGACATCGCCGTGGACACCGTCTTCATCGGCTCGTGCACCAACGGCCGCATGGAGGACCTGCGGACCGTGGCCGAGATCGTCAAGGGCAGGAAGAAGGCCGACTCGGTCCGCGTCCTGGTCGTCCCCGGCTCCGCGCGGGTGCGGCTGCAGGCCGAGGCCGAGGGGCTCGACCAGGTGTTCCTCGACTTCGGCGCCGAGTGGCGCAACGCCGGGTGCTCGATGTGCCTCGGGATGAACCCGGACCAGCTCACCCCCGGCGAGCGCAGCGCCTCGACGTCCAACCGCAACTTCGAGGGACGCCAGGGCAAGGGCGGGCGCACTCACCTCGTCTCGCCCCTCGTGGCCGCCGCGACCGCGATCCGCGGCACGCTGTCCTCCCCGGCCGATCTGGCCACGGACGCGTCCGACGCCCTGCAGCCCGCCTGAGACTGGAGCCGATTATGGAGAAGTTCACCACCCACACCGGCATCGGGGTCCCGCTGCGGCGCAGCAACGTCGACACGGACCAGATCATCCCGGCGGTCTATCTCAAGCGGGTGACCCGCACCGGGTTCGAGGATGCCCTGTTTGCCGCCTGGCGCGGCGACGAGTCGTTCGTGCTCAACCAGCCCGCCTACCGCGCCGGGTCCGTGCTGGTGGCCGGCCCCGACTTCGGCACCGGCTCCTCGCGCGAGCACGCCGTGTGGGCGCTGAAGGACTACGGCTTCAAGGCCGTGCTGTCCTCGCGCTTCGCCGACATCTTCCGCGGCAACTCCGGCAAGCAGGGACTGCTCGCCGCGCAGCTCGCCCAGGAGGACGTGGAGCTGTTGTGGAAGGTTCTGGAGACCAACCCGGGCACCGAGGTGACGGTCGACCTGGTCGACAAGGTCGCCATCGCGCTCGACGTCACGGTTCCCTTCCAGGTGGACGACTACACCCGTTGGCGCCTGATGGAGGGGCTCGACGACATCGGCCTGACCCTCCAGCACGCCGACGAGATCACCGACTTCGAGGCCGGGCGTGCCTCGTGGCGGCCCACGACGCTGCCGGCCAAGCACCTGCCGCCCGTCGAGATCAAGGCCGCGCGCCCCGTCGCTCCCTGACCCCGTGGTCGGTGCGCCCCGCGGAATAGGCCGGGGGGCGCGGCGGTTCACTCTGGGCCAGAGCGCGTGCCGCCGACCAGGCGCGTACCGTGCACCAAGTCCTCACGACTCGCGCGCACCGTCCGTGCGTGCCGGATGAACCGATAGGCGACCATAGACGCATGAACGATCTGCTGTACGTCGACGGCGGCAAGCCGCTGAACGGGACCATCACGGTACGCGGGGCCAAGAACTTCGTGTCGAAGGCGATGGTCGCCGCCTTGCTCGGCGACACCCCCAGCGAGCTGCGCAACGTCCCCGAGATCCGCGACGTGCACGTCGTCAAGGGACTGCTCGAGCTCCACGGCGTGAGCGTCGACTACGACGTCGCCGGCGGCGTGCTGCGCATGGACTCCAGCAACGTCGAGTCAGCGCACGTGGCCGACATCGACGCCCACGCCGGCGCCAGCCGGATCCCCATCCTGTTCTGCGGGCCGCTGCTGCACCGTCTGGGCGAGGCGTTCATCCCGGATCTCGGCGGCTGCCGCATCGGGGACCGGCCGATCAACTTCCACCTGGACATCCTGCGTCAGTTCGGTGCGAACGTGGACAAGCGCGCCCAGGGTATTCACCTCACCGCCCCCAACGGGTTGCGCGGCACCAAGATCTCCCTGCCCTACCCCAGCGTCGGCGCGACCGAGCAGCTGCTGCTGACCGCCGTGCGGGCCGAGGGGATCACCGAGCTCTCGAACGCCGCCGTCGAGCCGGAGATCATGGACCTGATCAACGTGCTGCAGAAGATGGGCGCGCTGATCTCCGTGGACACCGACCGGGTGATCCGAATCGAAGGTGTCACCCGCCTCAAGGGCTACCGCCACACGGCGCTGGGCGACCGCATCGAGGCGGCCTCCTGGGCGTCCGCGGCGCTGTCCACCCGCGGCGACATCTACGTCAAGGGCGCCAGCCAGCCCGAGATGACCGCGTTCCTCAACACCTTCCGCAAGGTCGGCGGCGAGTTCGAGGTCGACGATGAGGGCATCCGCTTCTTCCACCCGGGCGGTGACCTGCACTCGATCGTCCTGGAGACCGACGTCCACCCGGGCTTCATGACGGACTGGCAGCAGCCGCTCGTCGTCGCCCTCACGCAGGCCAAGGGCCTGTCGATCGTGCACGAGACGGTTTACGAGAACCGCTTCGGCTTCACCAAGGCGCTGCGCGGCATGGGCGCGACGATCCAGGTCTACCGCGAGTGCCTCGGCGGGCTCGAGTGCCGGTTCGGCCAGCGCAACTTCTACCACTCCGCCGTCGTGTCCGGCCCCACGCCGCTCGAGGCGGCCGAGATCGAGGTTCCGGACCTGCGCGGCGGCTTCTCCCACCTGATCGCCGCGCTGACGGCGAAGGGGCAGTCGACGGTGCGGGGGATCGGTCTGATCGACCGCGGATACGAGTCGTTCACCGAGAAGCTGACGGCGCTCGGGGCCCAGTTCAGCCGGGACTGAGCCGCGCGGGTAAGATCTCTTCTCGTGCCCAAGGCCCATCCGAAGAGCCGCACCTACCGCGTCGTCGCGGCCATCGTGCGCCCCGCCCTGTTCGCCATGACCCGACGCGACTGGCAGGGCTCCGAGCACCTGCCGGCCACCGGCGGGTTCGTCGCCGCGGGCAACCACTTCTCGAACTTCGACCCGCTGACCTTCGCGCACTACCTGTACGACAACGGCCGGGCGCCCAAGATCCTCGCGAAGTCCTCCCTGTTCCGCGTTCCCGTGCTCGGCTGGGTGCTGCGCAAGACCGGCCAGATCCCCGTGGAGCGCCAGACGGCGGCCGCCGGACGCTCGCTGGGCGCCGCGGTCCAGCAGCTGCACGCCGGCGAGTGCGTGGTCGTGTTCCCCGAGGGCACGCTCACCCGCGACCCGGGCCTGTGGCCCATGGTGGGCAAGACGGGCGTGGCCCGGCTGGCACTCGAGTCCCGCGCCCCGGTGATCCCCATCGCGCAGTGGGGCGCCCAGCTGATCCTGCCTCACTACTCCAAGCGGTTCCGGCCCTTCCCGCCCAAGCCCGTGTCGGTGCACGCCGGCCCGCCGGTGAACCTGGACGACCTCTACGACCGCCCGCTGGACGCCGCCACGCTTCGCGAGGCCACGACGCGGGTGATGGATGCGATCACCGTGCTGCTCGAGGACATCCGCGGCGAGCAGGCACCCGCCGTACGCTTCGACCCGCGGGCGGCCCCGCCGGAGCCCGAGACCCCGCCGGAGGCGACGTCGTGAGCAGGCTGCGGACGGCCGTCCTCGGGTCCGGGGCCTGGGGCACCACCTTCGCGATGGTGCTGGCCGACGCCGGGCACGACGTGCGGATCTGGGGACGCAGCGCCGACGTGTGCGCGCAGATCACGTCCGCGCACCGCAACTCGCGCAACCTTCCCGGCATCGTGCTGCCGGAGTCGATTACGGCGAGCACCGACGCCGCCGCCGTCCTCGACGGCGTCGACCTCGTCGTGGCCGCCGTGCCCTCACAGAGCGCGCGGGCCACGCTCGAGGCGTTGGCCGACCTCGTCCCCCAGGACGCGGTCGCGCTGTCGCTGATGAAAGGCGTCGAGCTGAGCACCGACCGGCGCATGAGCCAGGTGCTGACCGAGGCGCTGGCCGTCGACCCGGCGCGCGTCACCGTCCTGTCCGGGCCCAACCTCGCCCGCGAGATCGCGGAGCGCCAGCCCACGGCCACGGTCGTCTCGGGCACCGACGCCGCGGCGATGGACCTCGTCGTGCGCGCCTGCTCCACGGCCTACTTCCGTCCCTACACCAACCCCGACGTCGTCGGCGTGGAGCTGTGCGGCGCGGTGAAGAACGTCATCGCGATCGCCGTCGGGATCGCGCAGGGCCGCGGCTTCGGGCTCAACACCACCGCCACGGTCATCACGCGGGGCCTCGTCGAGATCACCCGGCTCGGGCTGCGCCTCGGCGCGCATGCCGAGACCTTCCCCGGCCTGGCCGGCCTCGGGGACCTCATGGCCACGTGCGCGTCACCGCTCTCGCGCAACCACACGCTGGGCAAGCACATCGGCGAGGGTCTCGACCTGGCCGAGGCGCTCGCCGCGACCCCAGGCACGGCCGAGGGGGTGAAGTCCTCCCGCTCGGTGCTGGCGCTGGCCCGTGCCAACGGCGTCGACATGCCGATCACCGAGGCTGTGGTCTCGGTGCTGCACGAGGGTATGCCCGTGACCCAGATGATGCAGTCCCTGCTCGCCCGGCCCAAGAAGGCCGAGGGGCTCTAGCCGAGGACCGGCGACCCGTACAGGGAGATGCGGTAGCCGAACAGGGCGACGACCGTCACTGCTCCGAGGCCGAGCGCGAGCCAGGTCGCGATCGGGTGACGGGAGCCGGCGTGGGTCACGTCGGACGTCTGCGCTGGCGCCATGACCGCAGGATAGCGGAGCCGGTGTTGCTCGCGGCGGGCACGCCCCGGTCAGCGCCTCAGTGCCGCAGGGCCTGGTCCAGGTCCGCCCACAGGTCCTCGAGGCTTTCGATGCCGACGCTCAGGCGCAGCAGGTCCTCGGGCACGGTGTGCGGCTCGGACGCCAGCCGGCGTCGGCGCTCCACACTCGACTCCACGCCCCCCAGGCTCGTCGCCGGAAGCCACAGCGCAAGGCGTTCGACGACGGCGTCCGCGCCGTCCGCCCCGCCCGCCGGACGCAGCCCGATGATGGACCCGAAGCCGGACATGAGCCGCCGGGCCCGCTCGTGCCCCGCGTCGCCGGGCAGGCTGGGGTGGCGCACCTCGACCACGCCCGGATGGGCGGCGAGCCGGGCGGCGAGCTCCCGTGCGCTCCCTTCGGAACGCTCCACGCGCAGCCCGAGGGTGCGCAGCCCCCGCAGCGCGAGCCAGGACTCGAACGGGCCGGCGATCGCCCCG
>JBQGOU010000132.1:0-3576 GCA_052086865.1 Cellulomonadaceae bacterium | reverse complement strand
CGTGCAGGGTCCGGTGCTGCTGCAGGCGCTCGCGCAGCGCACCGTCGTTGGTCACCACCATGCCCAGGACGACGTCGGAGTGCCCGGACAGGTACTTGGTGACTGAGTGCGCGACGAGGTCCGCACCCCAGGCCAGGGGACGCTGCAGCAGCGGGGTGGCGAAGGTGTTGTCGACGCCCGCGAGCGCGCCGGCCGCATGCGCGGCGGCCACCAGCGCCGGCACGTCCGCCACCTCGAGCATCGGGTTGGTCGGGGACTCGATCCACAGCAGGTCCGCGCCCTCGAGCGCGGCCACCACCGCCTGCGTGTCCGCCACGTCCACGAGCACGACATCGGTGCCGTCGCTTGCCGCGCGGTCCTGGAGCAGCCCGAGCACGCCCTGGTAGGAGTGCCGCGCGGCCACGATCTTGCCCCCGCCCGGCACCAGCGACAGCGCGGCGGCGATTGCCGCCATGCCCGAGCCGAACACGAGACCGGGCAGGGTCGCCCCCTCGAGCTCGGCGACCGCCTGCTCGAGCGGGTTCCACGACTCGGTGTCCCACCGGGCGTACAGCCGTTCGCCAGGATCGGGCACCCCGCGGGAGAAGTACGTCGAGGTCAGCACGATCGGCGGGTTGACCGGCTGCCCCTGCGCGCGCGCAGGACGGCCGGAGACGACGGCGAGGGTTTCGGGCGACAGGTCGGACGCGTGGGACATGGTGTGAGCGTACGACGCGGGCGTGCGCGCGCCGTCATCTGCCCGTCATACGGCTCCGGTATCGTCGACGCCGATGAGCACCGCATCCGGACCCCCCGCCCCCGGTCCCTCCCACCTACAGCCGCGCGCCCGCGTCGTCATCCTCTTCGGCGGACGGTCCGGTGAGCACGCAGTGTCCTGCGCCACGGCCGCCGGGGTGCTGCGCGCCATCGACCGGAGCAGGTACGACGTCGTTCCCGTCGGCATCACGCGCGCAGGCGAGTGGGTGCTGGCGGCCGACGACGCCGCGCGGTGGGACATCCTGCCCGGCCGGCTGCCCGAGGTGGAGCCGGGCGGCGCGGAGGTCGCGCTTGCGCTGTCGGCCCACAGCACCGAGCTGAGGGTCCTCGAGCACGGCCGCGTCCCGCAGGTGCTCGGCTCCGTCGACGTCGTCTTCCCCCTGCTGCACGGCCCCTTCGGCGAGGACGGCACCCTGCAGGGACTGCTCGAGATGGTGGATGCGCACTACGTCGGCGCCGGGGTGCTGGCCTCCGCGGTGGGCATGGACAAGCAGTTCATGAAACTGGTGCTGGCGGGCCAGGGCCTGCCCGTCGGGCCGTATGTCTCGTTCCGCGCCCACGAGTGGGAGCAGCAGCGCGAGCGCCTCACCGCGCGCGTTGCCGAACTTGGCCTGCCCGTCTTCGTCAAGCCTGCCAGGGCCGGATCGAGCCTGGGGATCAGCCGCGTGGACGATCTTGCCGCACTGCCGGCGGCCGTGGCCGCCGCGCAGGAGCACGATCCCAAGGTGCTCGTGGAGGCGGGCATCACCGGCCGCGAGATCGAGTGCGCGGTGCTGGGCACCCCCGGCGGCGGCCGTCCCCGGGCCTCGCTGCCCGGCGAGATCGTCGTCACCGGAACCGAGCACACGTTCTACGACTTCGAGGCGAAGTACCTCGACGAGCAGTCGGTGGTGCTCAGCTGTCCCGCGGACCTGCCGCCTGCGGTGGTCGAGGAGGTTCGCGAGCTCGCCGTGCGCACCTTCGAGGCGGTGGACGGCGAGGGGTTGGCGCGCGTCGACGTGTTCGTCACCCCGGAGCACCGGGTGATCGTCAACGAGATCAACACCATGCCGGGCTTCACGCCGTTCTCCATGTACCCGCGGATGTGGGAGCGCAGCGGACTCGGCTACGGCGAGCTGATCGACGAGCTGATCGCCCTCGCGCTCGAGCGGCCCACGGGTCTGCGCTAACAGTCGCCTGCGCTAGCCGCGGCCTGCGCGGATCAGTAGCACCTGCGGGTCTGCTCCGCGGCGGAGACCGCGCGGTTGAGCAGGTCCACCGGGGACGTGGAGGTCTCCGGCGGCACCGTCACCTCCACCGCCGGCGAGCGCCCGTACGTGGTGAAGCGCCAGCCGCCGTCGTCCGTCTCGACCACGAGCCAGTCCACCTCGAGGCCCGAGGCGTCGGTCACGGCCTGGCACCGATCCGTCGTCGGGCCGGGCACCTCGACCCCGCAGCGCAGGGTGATCGCCTGGTCCTGCGGCCCCCAGGCCGCCGTGGCCTGGCTGGCCGTGGCGATTTTGGGCAGCGCGCCGAGCTGGTCCGGGACGGCGAGCACGATCTGCGCGCAGACGGGATCCGCCGCATGCGGGGCGACCGGCACGCTCACGGTCGGTGCGCAGCCCCCGAGCAGCAGCAGGGCGCCGGCCGCTGCGCCTGCGCCGGCGAGGATCCGCAGGGAGCGGGGTGCGCGTAGAGGTCGGGGTAAGGAGGGGTGCGGCACGGCTCCACCGTACCGGGCTCCCCGGCCCGGGTCCGCTAGCGTTGCCGTGTGCCTGACGCGACCATTGCGGACCTCAGTGAGACCGAGCTGCTCGCCCGGATGCTCCCGGTGCTGCCGCACGGGCCGGCCACCCTGATCGGCCCGGGGGACGACGCCGCGGTGATCGCCGCGCCCGACGGGCGGTTCGTGGTCTCGACCGACGTGCTGGTCGAGGGCGCGCACTTCCGGCGCGAATGGTCCTCCGGCGCCGACGTCGGACGCCGTGCGATCGAGCAGAACGTCGCCGATGTGGTGGCCATGGGCGCCGTCCCGACGGCGTTCGTTGTGGCCCTGGCGCTGCCGCCGGACCTTCCCGTCTCCTGGGTGCTCGACCTGACCGCCGGCATGGCCGAGGCCTGCCGGCGGGTGGGGGCTGGGCTGGTCGGGGGAGACCTCAGCTCGGGCGGCCAGGTGGTCGTCGCCGTCACCGTGCACGGGGACCTGCGGGGCGGTGCACCCGTGCTGCGCTCGGGCGCTTCGCCGGGGGACGTGCTGGCACACGCCGGGGTGCTGGGACGATCGGCTGCGGGGCTTGCGCTCCTCACCGCGGGGCGGGCCGACGCCGACCCGGCCCTCGTCGACGCCTTCCGCAGCCCGACCGTGCCCGACGCCGCCGGGCCGGCGGCACGTGACGCCGGGGCCAGCGCCATGCTCGACGTCTCCGACGGGCTCGTGCTCGACGCCTCGCGCATCGCCGCGGCCAGCGGAGTCAGCGTGCGGCTGTTCGATCCACGCGAGACCCTCGCGGCCGACGTCGGCCGGCTCGAGGCCGCAGCCACGGCGACAGGAGGGTCCGCGGTGGAGTGGGTGCTGACCGGGGGAGAGGACCACGGGCTGCTCGCGACCTTCCCGCCCGGGCAGGTGCCCGACGGGTTCCGCACGATCGGACAGATCGTCGCGGCCGGGGCCGTTCCCGTCGTCGTCGACGGGGTGGATCTGCACGGCCTGAGCGGCTGGGACCACTTCGGCCACGCCGGACGCTGATCGCCGGGGCCGGGGCGGGCTGCCGGCCCGGGCGGGGCCGGGTCCCGGGTCCCGGTTGGTGGTTTCGCGTGCCCGTTGGTGACTTCGCGTGCTCC
>JBQGOU010000131.1:0-8601 GCA_052086865.1 Cellulomonadaceae bacterium | reverse complement strand
AGGTAGCGCAGGGTGTCGTTCATCCAGCCCATGTTCCACTTCAGGCCGAAGCCGAGGCCGCCGGCGCTGGTGGGTGTGGTCACCCCGGGCCAGGCGGTGGACTCCTCGGCGATCATCATCACGCCGGGGCTGCGGCGGTAGGCCGTGGCGTTGGCCTCCTGCAGGAAGCCGATGGCCTCGAGGTTCTCCCGCCCCCCGTAGACGTTGGGGTGCCACTGCCCGGGTCGGCGGGAGTAGTCGAGGTAGAGCATCGAGGCCACGGCGTCCACGCGCAGGCCGTCGACGTGGAACTCCTCGAGCCAGTAGGTAGCGTTCGCGACGAGGAAGTTGCGCACCTCCTTGCGCCCGAAGTTGAACACGTAGGTGCCCCAGTCGGGCTGCTCGCCGCGCAGGGGGTCGGGGTCCTCATACAGCGGCGTGCCGTCGAAGCGTCCCAGCGCCCACTCGTCCTTGGGGAAGTGCGCGGGCACCCAGTCCACGAGGACACCGATGCCGGCCTGGTGCAGGGAATCGATCAGGAACCGCAGGTCGTCCGGATGGCCGAAGCGCGCGGTCGGGGCGTAGTAGGAGGAGACCTGGTACCCCCAGGAGCCGCCGAAGGGGTGCTCGGCGACGGGCATGAGCTCGACGTGGGTGAAGCCCAGGTCGGTGACGTAGGCCGTGAGCTCGTCCGCCAGCTCGCGGTAGCTCAGGCCCTGGCGCCACGATCCGAGGTGCACCTCGTACACCGAGACCGGGCCGGTGTGGGGGTCGTGGGAGGCGCGTGCGGTGAGCCAGTCCTCGTCCGCCCAGGTGTAGGAGGACTCGACGACGACGGAGGCGGTGGCGGGCGGCGTCTCCGTGCCCTTGGCCATGGGGTCGGCCTTCTGCCGCCAGCTGCCGTCGACTGTGAGGATCTCGAACTTGTACCGGGTGCCGGCGCCCAGTCCGGGCACGAACAGCTCCCACACCCCGCTCGCGCCGAGGCTGCGCATGGCGTGGGACGCGCCCTGCCAGTGGTTGAAGTCCCCGATCAGCCGCACGGCGTGGGCGTTCGGGGCCCACACCGCGAAGGCGGTGCCGTGCACCTCGCCGAGCACGCTGGGGAACGACTTCACATTCGCGCCGAGCACCGTCCACAGCTCCTCGTGCCGGCCCTCGCCGATGAGGTACTCGTCCACCTCGCCGAGGGTGGGCAGGAAGCGGTACGGGTCGTCCGTCTCGCTGACCTCCTCGCCGTAGCGCACCACGAGCCGGTAGTCGGGGACCTCGGCCGTGGGGAGCACCGCAACCCACACGCCGTCCTGCTCGTGGGTGGCGGGCCAGGTGCCGGACTCGGTGCGAACTGCGACCTCGTCGGCCAGCGGGCGCAGCACCCGGACCGTGACCGCACCGCCGTAGGGGTGGGGCCCCAGCACCGAGTGCGGGTCGTAGTACCGTCCCTGGGCGACTGCCGCCAGGACGTCGGGGTTGACGGGCAGCAGATCGGACGATGGTGCGCTCATAGCAGTACCTTTCCACTTTCTCGGCCCTGGTGCACCCACCGCCGGGGTGCGGCGCGCTCAGGCGTCCGTGGGCGCCGGGCGGCCGAGGAGGCGATCGACCCCCGCCAGGGGGATCCGGACCCAGTCCGGGCGGTTCCCCGCCTCGTAGCCGACCTCGTACAGGGCCTTGTCCAGCTCGAGCGCGCGCAGCAGCTCGTCGCTCAGCTCCGCGGCGGCCGGCCCATGCCGACGGTACCCGGCAAGGAAGGCCGTCCGGGCGTCGGCCGTCCACTGGGGGTCCTGCGCCTGCCCGACGGCGGCCGCGTAGTCAAAGGAGCGCAGCATCGCCGCCACGTCGCGCACCGCGAGGTCGGGGCGCAGCCGTTCCGCCAGCGGCCGCATCGGCTCGCCCTCGAAGTCGAGGATCTTCCAGCCGTGTGCGGCGGAGAACAGGGTCTGGCCCAGGTGCAGGTCCCCGTGGATGCGCTGCAGCGGAAGCAGGGCGTCGTGCGGTTGCGCCGCACCGAGCGCCCCGTAGAGCGCGTCGATCGCCCCGGCGCGGGACGTGAGCACCGCGGTGGCGGCCACGGCCTCACGGGCCCGGCGTCGCAGCTCGGAGCGCAGCCAGGCCATGCCGACGGTCTGGGAGGTGGGCAGGGCGGTGGCGAGCGCGGTGTGCATCAGGGCGACGGTCTCGCCCAGCGCAAGCGCCTCGCTGGTGAACGCCCGGTCCTCCGCGGCGAAGGCGCAGGCGAGCTGGAAGCCGTCCGAGGCGTCGGCCACGAACTCCGAGAGGACGCCCAGGTCCGTGGGACCGGCGCCGTGTGTCTCCCAGGCGAGCTCGAGCCAGGCCAGGGGGCGGGGCACCCCGTCCCAGCCGGTCTGCACCAGGGCGCGCGGGACGTCGACGTCGGGGTTGGGGCCGGCGGCCAGCGCCCGGAAGATCTTGAGGATCGCTCCGCCGCAGACGCGGGGGAAGATCACCGAGGAGTTGGACTGCTCCCCGCTGATGAACACCGCTCCGCTCACGTCGAGGCCGTCGGCCGGCGCGCTGTCCGCCTCGCCCCACTGGGCGAGCGCAAGCCATGAGCTCCAGTAGTCCGGCTCGTGGTAGGCGTCGTGCAGCTCGTAGCCGTCCAGCCGGGCGATCAGCGAGGGCTCGTCGCCGTGCACCTCGGCCGGGGGTCCCTGGCTGGGCCGCGCCACGACCGGCACGTGCACGACGGCGGTTCCTGCCGGTCCGTGCGCGTGCAGCAGGTGCGTCACGGCCCGCGAGCCGTCGGCGAACCGGACGCTGAGCCAGGGGTCGATGCCGGTGAGCCCGGACTTGACCGGGAACCAGCGCCGGGCCGGCAGCCAGGCGCGCAGCGCGGCCAGCTCGGCGTCCGTGGGCGCGGGGGCCGGCTCGAAGGGGCTGAGGCGTTCGGTCAGGTCGGGGACGTGGCGCTCGGTCATGGTGCCTCCGGGGTGGTCGGTGGGGCCAGCGTGGTCCAGTAGAACTCGCGGGCGCCGAGCATCCACGACACGGCACCGTCCGCGGCCACGGCGCCCAGGTTCGCGCCGCCGAACAGGTCGGTCATGGTGTGGCCGGCGTGCTCGGGCAGGTGGGCACCGGTGGCCCGGGCGGTGGCGGCCAGGTTGGCGACGCACAGAATCGTCTCGTCGGGCGTGCGGCGCAGGAAGGCGAGCACGGCCGGATCCTCGCAGTCGATCGGGACGAAGTCACCGAGCCCGAACGCGGGATGCCGGCGCCGCACGGCGAGCATGCCGTGCACCCAGTGCAGCAGCGACGCGGGCTGGGCCAGCTGGGACTCGACGTTCACGCTCTCGTGGTTGTGCACGAGCGACTGGACCAGCGGCAGGTAGAGCTTGCCCGGGTCGGCTGCGGAGAAGCCGGCGTTGCGGTCCGGGGTCCACTGCATCGGGGTGCGCACGGCGTCGCGGTCCGGCAGCCAGATGTTGTCGCCCATGCCGATCTCGTCTCCGTAGTACAGGCACGGGCTGCCGGGCAGCGAGAGCAGCAGGGCGTGTGCGAGCTCAAGCTCCTTGCGCGAGTTGTCCAGCAGCGTCGCGAGCCGGCGTCGGATGCCGACGTTCGCCCGCATCCGCGGGTCCGGGGCGTACCAGCCGTACATCGCGGCGCGCTCCTCGGTGGAGACCATCTCGAGCGTGAGCTCGTCGTGGTTGCGCAGGAAGGTCGACCACTGTGCCCCAGCGGGGATCGTGGGCGTGTCCGCGAGGATCTCGCGGATCTTGGTCGCACGCTGCTCGCGGATCGCATAGTAGATCCGTGGCATCACCGGGAAGTGGAAGCACATGTGGCACTCGGGCTGCTCGGCGGTGCCGAAGTAGTCCACCACCTCGTGCGGCCACTGGTTGGCCTCGGCCAGCAGGATCCGGCCCGGGAACTCGCGGTCCACGAGCTCCCGGATGCCGCGCAGGAACTCGTGGGTGGCGGGCAGGTTCTCGCAGTTGGTGCCCTCGGCCTCGAACAGGTACGGCACGGCGTCCAGCCGGAACCCGTCGACACCGACCTGGCACCAGTACCGCACCACGTCGGCCATGGCCTCGCGCACCCGCGGGTTCTCGAAGTTCAGATCGGGCTGGTGGGAGAAGAAGCGGTGCCAGAAGTACTCGCGGCGCACCGGGTCGAAGGTCCAGTTCGAGGTTTCGGTGTCGACGAAGATGATGCGCGCGTCCGGGTAGCCGGTGTTGTCCTCGCGCCAGACGTAGAAGTCGCCGTAGGGCCCCTCGGGGTCGGAGCGTGAGGCCTGGAACCACGGGTGGGTGTCCGAGGTGTGGTTCATCACCAGGTCGACCACGACCCGCATCCCGCGGGCGTGAGCATGGTCGATGAGCTGCACGAAGTCGTCCATCGACCCGTACGAGCCCGCGATGGCGGTGTAGTCCGCGACGTCGTAGCCGCCGTCGCGCAGCGGCGAGGGGTAGAACGGGGGCAGCCACAGGCAGTCGACTCCCAGCCACTGCAGGTAGTCCAGCCGGTCGATCAGCCCGCGCAGGTCCCCGCTGCCCGCTGCCCCGGAGTCGGAGAACGAGCGGATCATGACCTCATAGAACACCGCGGTGCGGTACCACTCGGGGTCGTGCGACAGCGCCCGCGGGAAGGCCGGGGTCACGGGCTGGCGCGTCGGCGGCAGCGCGGCGATCGGGATGGGTGCGGTCAGCGGCGCCGGCCCCCGGTCGTCGGTCACGGGTGGCCGACCCGGATGATGTGCGCGACGTCGAAGGCGGGGTCGAGACGTACGTAGGCGTGCCGTCCCCAGGCGTACACCGCGCCGGTCAGCAGGTCGTGGGCGTTGAAGGCGGGTTCGTCGTCCTCGCGCGGCGCGAGCCCGAGGGCCTCCAGGTCCAGCTCGACCGTCGCCTCCTGCGTGGTGTGCGGGTCGAGGTTGAGGACCGTGATCACGGTGTCCGGCTCGCCCGATCCGGTGTGGGGGGCGTCCAGGTGCGAGGAGAAGGCGACCACCTGGTCGTTGCTGGTGGGGTGCACCGTGAGGTTGCGCAGCTGGCGCAGGGCAGGGTGCGCGGTGCGGATCTCGTTCAGGCGGGTGAGCAGGCTCGTCAGGCCACGCGCCGCGGGGGAGGACCAGTCGCGGGGCTTGTACTCGTACTTCTCGTTGTCGATCTGCTCCTCCACGCCTGGGCGTGGCACCCGCTCGGCGAACTCGTAGCCCGAGTAGATCCCCCAGGTCGGGGACCCGGTGGCGGCGAGCACGGCACGGATCGCGAAGCCCGGCACCCCGCCGTGCTGGAGGTAGGGCGGCAGGATGTCGTGCGTCGTCGGCCAGAACGCCGGGCGCATCACGGTGCCCTCCGGGTCGCTGACCTCGGTGAGGTACTCCTCGATCTCCTCACGCGTCGTGCGCCAGGTGAAGTAGGTGTAGGACTGGTGGAATCCGATCTCGGCCAGGGTGCGCATCATCGCGGGCTTGGTGAAGGCCTCGGACAGGAACACGACGTCGGGGTTGCTCGCGCGGACCTCGGCGAGCAGCCGCTCCCAGAACTCCAGCGGCTTGGTGTGCGGGTTGTCCACGCGGAACGCGCTCACCCCGTGCGCGATCCACAGCCGCACCACCCGCAGGATCTCCGCGTAGATGCCCTCGGGGTCGTTGTCGAAGTTCAGCGGGTAGATGTCCTGGTACTTCTTGGGCGGGTTCTCCGCATACGCGATGGACCCGTCCGCGCGGGTGGTGAACCACTCGGGGTGCGCGGTGACCCACGGGTGGTCGGGCGAGCACTGCAGGGCCAGGTCGAGGGCGACCTCGAGGCCGAGCCCGCGGGCCCGGGCGACGAAGGCGTCGAAGTCCTCGAACGTGCCGAGATCGGGGTGGATCGCGTCGTGGCCGCCGTCGGGTGAGCCGATGGCGTACGGCGAACCGGGGTCCCCGGGCAGGGCGGTCAGGGAGTTGTTGCGGCCCTTGCGATGGGTGGTGCCGATGGGGTGCACCGGGGTGAGGTAGGCCACGTCGAAGCCCATGGCGGCGATGGCGGGCAGGCGTTCCGCGGCGGTCCGCAGCGTGCCCGAGGCCCACGTCTTCGTCTCGGCGTCGTAGACGGCACCCTCCGAGCGCGGGAAGAGCTCGTACCAGGCCCCGGCCAGTGCGAGCTCCCGGTCCACGGTCAGCGGATAGGTCGCCGAGAGGGAGACGTGGTCCCGCAGCGGGTGCTCGTCGACCAGCACGCGGCGCACGTCCGCGGACACTGCGGCGAGGAAGCGTTGCATGGGCGCGAGACCCGGATCCCCCAGCGTGGCCACGGTCGTCTCGAGAAGCTCGCGGGCCGCGCGGGGCAGGGCGCGGCGCCCCGCCGCACGGGTGAGCACCAGCACGCCCTCGGCGAGCATGAGCTCGACGTCGATGCCGTTGGTGATCTTCACCTCGGCGTCGTGCGCCCACGTGCCGTAGGGGTCGGACCAGCCCTCCACGCGGAACGACCAGCTCCCGGGGGCGTCGGGGACGAGCCGGGCGGAGAATCGGTCGAGCCCCGGGGCCACGTCCACCATCCGTGCCGTTGAGTGCACGGTGCCGTCCGGTGCGATCAGCACGGCCGTCGCCGCCACGGCGTCGTGGCCCTCGCGGAACACGGTGGCGCGGATGGGCACCGCCTCGCCGACGACGGCCTTGGCGGGCCAGCGTCCCTGCTCGACGGTCGGACTGACCTCGGTGACGGGGATGCGGCCGATCGGGCACGGGGGCGCGGGCTTCGGAGTAGTCACAGGTCGAACCTATCGACTCCGGTGCCCCCGGTCATCCGAAAGTTCGTGCCGGCCGCGGCTCAGGTTGCGTCCCCGGTGCGCTCGGCCAGGGCGAGGTAGTGTCCCCGGACGTCGACGACGCGCGCCAGCTGCTCCGTGAGACCGTCGGCGAACTCCGTGCGGTACACCGGGTCGGTGAGCATCGAGATCGCGTAGTACAGGCCCGTGAACGTGGCGATCGCGACGGACACCCGAACCGTGGCCTGGGTCAGGGCGAGCGCGGTGCCGTCCACGGTGACGGTCCACCATGAGGTGCCGGGATCGCCCACCCACGCCTGCTGCACCTCAGGCGTCAGGGTCAGCACCCCGGTCACCACGAAGAACAGCCCGATGCCGAGGCTGACCACCAGGATCTGCAGCACCTGGCTGGTCAGCACCATCGCGCCCACGTTCACGCGTTGCGCCCGGGTCAGCGTCGGCAGCGGGCGAGCCACCCTGCGCTCGGCGTCTGCGAGGATGCGGCGCACCTCACCGGGCAGCCGCAGGCTCAGCGACAGCAGGATCAACCCCGCGAAGACGATGCCCAGCGCAAGCGTCGAGAACCGCGGCATCGCCGCGAAGACCTGCCACACCTGTGCGTTGAAGAAGAGCACGAGCGAGAAGACCAGGAGCAGCGGCAGCAGCCGCAGCAGCCGGACGAAGCTGGCGCCCAGCTCGTCGACGATCCGGGCGGAGCCCCACCACAGGGTGGCGCCCAGCCCGTAGCGCACGGTCAGCCAGACCAGGGCGAGCAGCGCAGCGTTGGCGCCCGCGGTGACGGCGGCCTGCAGGGCCTGCCCGCCGAACAGCAGGGGGAGCACCGCGGGCACGAGCACGAAGAACGCGAGCTCGGGCGCGTCGACCTTCTGCGGCAGGGTCAGCCAGGGCCGTCCGCGGGCCCGGTTCAGCAGCGCGTACCCGGCGCCCACCACTGCGACGGCGCCCACGACGGCGAGCAGATTGGCCCAGGCGGGCCAGCTCAGGTTCATGGCGCCGGACAGCTGGCCGACCAGCACCAGCAGCAGGAACGGTGCCGCCCGTCCGAAGACGTCGCGCCCCGCGCTGTGCCCCTCGATCAGCAACGGCAGCCCGTTGCGCCGGAAGAGGCGCTCGCACGCCCGCGCGTCGAGCGCGCCTGGATCATCCATCCGGCTCAGGCAGACGCCGAGGACGCGTACAGGCGCAGGCTGAGCGGTTCGATCGTCACCCCGGGCTCGTCGTCCTCGGTCGAGGTGAACCGCGCGTCGGGGTGCTCCCAGGTGCTGTCCCACAGCAGGACCCAGCTCTCGCGGTCCTGATCGGCGAGCGTGACCTCAAGCGCGTCGAGCGACCCGTTGATGACCAGCAGGACGGCGGGCTCCTCCGGATCGGGGCAGCGGCGCAGCATCTGCAGGGCACGCTCGTGGGGATCGTGCCAGCGCCCGTCGGTGAACGGTTCACCACCCACCGTGTGCCAGGTCAGGTCCGCGTCGCCGTCCGGCGTCTCGGGGAAGGGGCGCCCGGAGTAGAAGCGGCCCGCGCGCAGCGCGCCCAGCGCCTTGCGCTGGGCCAGCAGGAAGCGGGTCGTGTCCAGCAGGTTGCGCTGCGTCGGGTCGAGGTCCCAGTCCACCCAGGAGATCTCATTGTCCTGGCAGTAGGCGTTGTTGTTCCCGTGCTGGGTGCGCCCCAGCTCGTCCCCGGCCGTGATCATGGGCGTGCCGGCCGACAGCAGCAGCATGCCGAGCAGGTTGCGGTGCGAGCGGCGGCGCAGCGAGCTGGTCTGCTGGCCCATGTCGTCCCCGCCGCCGGGCCCCTCGAGGCCGTGGTTCCACGAGCGGTTGTCATCCGTCCCGTCCCGGTTGTCCTCGCCGTTGGCCGAGTTGTGCTTGTGCGAGTACCGCGTCA
>JBQGOU010000130.1:0-8653 GCA_052086865.1 Cellulomonadaceae bacterium | reverse complement strand
GGGTCTCCTCAGACATGGCGGTGCCCGGGAGGACAGGGGGTGGTCATCTGGTGATCCTAACGATTCGACCCGGGCCGTGGCGCGGCCGCAGTGGCGCGCCGTCACGTGGCCGGGGCACAGTGGGTCCCATGTGCGGACGCTACGCCTCGTTCCGGGCCGATCAGGACCTGCTCGACGCCTTCCTGATCGACCCGACGCACGGCATCGACCCCGCCGACGTCGCCGCATGGCACGCCTCGTGGAACGTTGCGCCCACCGCAACCGTCCGGATCGTCGTCGACCGGGCCGTGCAGGCCACCGAGACCGTGACGGATCCCACCCCGGTGCGTTCGCTGCGGCTCGCGCGCTGGGGCCTGGTCCCGCCGTGGGCCGCAGACCCCTCCGTGGGCTCGCGGATGATCAACGCCCGCGCCGAGGGCCTGGCGGACAAACCCGCCTACCGCAAGGCCTTCGCCTCCCGGCGCTGCCTCGTGCCGGCGGACGGCTACTACGAGTGGCAGACACCCGCTACGGCCCCGAGCCAGGAGGCGGGCCCGGGGAAAGGCCCTGACGGACGCTCCGGCGGGCGGCGCAAGCAGCCGTACTTCTTCCGGGCCGCGGACCAGGGGGTGCTCGCCTTCGCGGGGCTGTACGAGTTCTGGCGCAACCGGTCGCTGCCGGACGACGATCCGCACCGCTGGTTGGTGACCACAACCGTGATCACGACGACGGCCACGGGCCTGATCGGGCAGATCCACCACCGCAGGCCGGCGGCGCTCACCGCAGGGCTGTGGGACGCCTGGCTCTCCCCGCGGACCTCGGTTGCCGAGGCGGAGGACGTTCTGCGCGCCCCGGGTCCCGAGCTCGCCTGGTACCCCGTCAGCTCGCGCGTCAGCTCGGTGCGCAACGACGGACCGGAGCTGATCGAGCCGGACGGCCCGGTGCACACCGGCGCGGCCGAGTAGGCCGAGCAGCCAGGCCGCAGGCACCCCGGCAACCGCCGGCAGGCGGACTCAGATCGCGCGTTCCAGCCGGACGGGGACGATGGGCCCCAGGCCGGGCACGTCGCGCGGCGACAGCGGAACCAGCCGGAGCCCGCGCTCGCCGGCGAGCAGCGCCGCCGTGTCCGGGTCGGTGAGCACGCTCGAGGGTTCCGCCTCGTCCGTCAGCCGGGAGGCGAGGTTCACCGGCGCGCCGAAGACGTCCCCGAAGCGCGAGAGCACCCGACCCCAGACCAGGCTCACCCGCACCGGCCGCCCCGCAATGCCGGCGGCCTCGTGGCCCGGGGCGGTCTCGACCGCCTCGGCGAGCCCGAGCGCGACGCGTGCGCCGGTGACGACGTCGTCGGCGATGAACAGCAGCGCGTCGCCCACCGTCTTGACCACACGTCCCCCGTTGGCCACGACGATGTCGCGCGCCCGCGCCTCGAAGGCCTGGATGAACGACGTGAACTCGCGGGGACGCATGGAGGCCGTCATCCGCGTGAACGAGACGATGTCGGCGAAGCCCACCGCACGCGGCAGGGGCAGTCCGGCGCCGTCCCCGTCCGCCTCCGCTGGCGGGAGCTCGCGCCCGAACTCCGCCTGGATCCGCCCGACCAGCGCCGCCATCTGGCGCCGCCAGGCGTGCACGAGCTGCTCCTCGAGGGCAGGCACGAGCCGGTCGAGCTCGCGCAGGACGAGCAGCCGGGCCTCGGGGTCATCCACGCCGCGGCTGCGCGACATGTGGTCCACGAGCGCCTCGAACTGCCACAGCGCGAGCCGCTCGGTGCCGTGCCCGACGGAACGCACCAGGCTGGTCAGCGTGCGGTCGTCGAGGCCCTCGGCGCCGGCAACACCCAGGAGCTGGGCGATCGAGGCGGCGTCGTCGTCGGTGAACTCCGGGGCGGACGGCTCGGTGACGGGCAGGCCGATCAGCTGCCAGTAGCGCTGCACCACCTGCCGGCCGACCCCGTCGGCACGCGCCACCTCGTCGAGGCTCAGATGCCGCGGCCCGCCCAGCAGGCGCTCGGTGAGGGATTCGGCAGCTTCGGACCAGTCGGACGGCACCCGCACATCCTAGTCGGATCCGGCCGCCCGAACGTGACGCACGTCACCACTGCGCACCGTCTGCACGCCCGAGGTCGTCTGCACCAGCAGGCCGCCGTCGGGCGCGAGACCGGTGGCGGTGCCGTGAACCTCGCGGCCTCCTGCGACGATGGCGCGGACCTGCTGCCCGCGTGTGGCCAGCACGCCGGTGACCTCGGCGTGCAGGCCGGCGGCCACGGCGTCACCGTCCGCGTCCTGCCACCGCCCGAGCACGTCGGCGAAGGACTCCGCCAGCGCGGTGACCAGCACCTCGCGGTCCGTGGTGGCGGCTCGCGCGAGCAGCAGCGAGGTGGCGCTGGGAACAAGGAGCTCCTGCGCCCGCTGGGTGACGTTCACGCCCACGCCGACGACGACGGCGCCGTCGGCAAGGACCTCGGTGAGGATCCCGCCCACTTTGCGCTGCGCCCCCCAGCCGAGGAGCTCCTCGCCCTCCGGCGCCGGCAGCAGCACGTCGTTGGGCCACTTCAGCGCAGCGGCGACCCCACCCGTGGCACGCAGCGCCGTGACGACGGCAAGCCCGCTCAGCAGCGGCACCCAGGTCCAGCGCTCGCGCGGAACCCGCGGGCGCAGCAGCAACGACCCGGTCAACGCGGTGCGGGGCGGGGTCTGCCACGCGCGGTCCAGCCGGCCGCGGCCGGCCTCCTGGTGGTCGGCGAGCACGAGGGCGGGGGTGGGCCAGCGCTCCGGTTCTGCCGCCACCCGCCGGGCCAGCTCCGAGTTCGTGGAATCAACCTGCTCGAGCACCTCGAGCCGGACCAGCGGCCCGGCGGGCGCGAGCAGGAGGTCGCGCAGCAGCGCGGTGCGCAGCGGGGTGAGGATGCGGGAGTCGCCGTCGGGCAGCATCTGCCCATCCTCCCCCGCCGACGCCGATTTGTGCGATCCCTCCAAAGGCGGACCGGCAACCGGTGCGTGCCGTTCACCTCGCGCAGGGCGCGGTTCGCTCTAGGCTCGGGGGGTGACTGACACCCCTGCCGCCAGCGGAACGCCCGGCGTCGACGGCACCGCCGCGAAGCTGGCCGACCTCGACCGCCGCCGCACCGCCGCCATCACCGAACCCGAGCAGACGGCGCGTGACAAGCAGCACGCCCGCCGCAAGAAGTCGGCACGGGAGCGGATCGAGGCGTTGCTGGACCCGGGCAGCTTCGTCGAGCTGGACGCGTTCGCCACGCACCGGTCCACCAACTTCGGCCTCGACAAGCGCCGGATCGCGGGGGACGGCGTCGTCACCGGACACGGGACGGTGGACGGGCGCCAGGTGTGCATCTACTCCCAGGACTTCACCGTGTTCGGTGGCAGCCTGGGCGAGGTGCACGGTCAGAAGATCACCAAGGTCCAGGACCTGGCGCTGCGCACGGGGGTGCCGCTGATCGGCATCTCCGACGGCGGCGGCGCCCGGATCCAGGAGGGTGTGGCCGCGCTCACGCAGTTCGCGGAGATCTTCCGGCGCAACGTCGCCGCATCGGGCGTCATCCCGCAGATCTCGCTCATCCTCGGCCCTTCGGCCGGCGGGGCGGTGTACTCCCCCGCACTGACGGACTTCATCGTCATGGCGGACGGCACCTCGAACATGTTCATCACGGGCCCGGACGTCATCCGGACCGTGACGGGTGAGGACGTGGGCTTCGAGGAGCTGGGCGGGGCCCAGACGCACAACGAGCGCTCCGGCGTCGCGCACTACATGGGTGCGGACGAGGACGACGCGCTCGACTACGCGCGCAGCCTGCTGTCCTACCTCCCGCAGAACAACCTCACCGACGCCCCCTCGTTCCCGCCGGTGGCGGAGCTGGAGGTGAACGACTCCGACCTGGACCTGGACGAGCTGGTCCCGGACTCGGACGCCCGGCCGTACGACATGCGCGCCGTCGTCGAGCGGATCGTGGACGACGGCGAGTTCCTCGAGGTCCAGCCGCTGTACGCACGCAACGCGCTCATCGGCTTCGGGCATGTGGAGGGGCAGTCCGTCGGCATCGTGGCCAACCAGCCGATGTCCATGGCGGGCACCCTCGACATCAACGCGGCCGAGAAGATGGCGCGGTTCGTGCGCACATGCGATGCGTTCAGCGTGCCCATCATCACGCTGGTCGACGTGCCCGGCTTCCTGCCGGGAACCGACCAGGAGTGGAACGGCATCATCCGCCGCGGCGCCAAGCTGATCTACGCCTATGCCGAGGCGACCGTGCCGATGGTCACGCTGATCACCCGCAAGGCCTACGGCGGCGCCTACATCGTCATGGGCTCCAAACAGCTGGGCGCAGACGTGAACCTCGCCTGGCCTACGGCCCAGATCGCGGTAATGGGCGCTGGCGGCGCCGTGAACATCCTGCACCGCGGCACACTGCGCCGGGCGGCGGACGAGGGCCTCGACGTCGACGGCGAGCGCCGGCGCCTGACCGAGGAGTACGAGGACGCGATCGTCAACCCGTGGGATGCGGCCGCCCGCGGCTACGTCGATGCCGTCATCGCGCCGCACGAGAGCCGGGTGCAGATCGCTCGCGCCCTGCGCGCCCTGCGCACCAAGCGGGCGAGCGGCCCGGCCAAGAAGCACGGGAACATCCCGCTGTGAGCGGCGCGGCGGACGACGACCAGACGCCGGACTCCCGCCGCGGGGCGATGGTTCCGCGCACGGCGGGACTGCACGCCGCGGCGGCGGAGCTTGCCGAGGCGCTGCACCGGTACGTGGACGTCACCGCAGGCGCCCGTGCGGAGTTCGACGCCGGGACGGCGCAGGACGATCCTCGGGTCGAGGAGGTCGAGCTGCGCATCGCCCGTCTCAACGCCCGGTTCGCCGAGGCCTTCGAGAACGAGCTCGGCGTGGTCTCGGGACACACGATCGAGTCGTGGGACGCCGGCGACCCGGACGAGGACGCGGACGCGGACCTCGACGCGGAGCCCGAGGACGCGTCGACGACGCTGATGCTGGGCTTCACCCTCACGGGTACCCCGGCGCCCATGCAGGAGACGCTGGACATCGTGTGGGCCGGAGGCGCACGCATCGTCGGCGACCTGGTGGAGGCCGGGTACGAGGTCAGGGAGTGGGAGACCAGCCACACGTCCGCGAGCATCAGCGACGACGAGGAGGAGGGCCCCGATGAGTGAGCCAGCGCCCAGCGTGCGGATCGTGCGCGGCCAGCCGGACGAGATCGAGCTGGCGGCCCTCGTGGCGGGCCTGGCGGCGACGGGTGCCGGTGCGGGGACGGACGACGAGCAGGACGCAACCGGCACCCCGCCTCGGCGGTGGTCGGACTGGCGCCGCTCGGGGGCGCCGGACCCGGTGCGCACCCGCGGACAGGACGCGTGGCGTTGGAGCCTGCACCCCTGACCGGTGACGCCCCGGCGGCCGGGGCCGTGCGGCTCAGACCGCGAGGGCGGCTCAGCCGAAGATGGCCGCGCCGTACTTGACGACCACGAGCGCGGTGAGCAGCAGCATCCAGCCGATGGTGACGAACAGGTCGGCGTCGGAGCGGACGAACGACTCGGCGCGCTCCTGGGCGGCCGGCGGCAGGTACAGGTTGTTCTCGCGGATGTTGTAGTGCAGCAGCGTCATGAACACCAGGGTCGTGCCGACCGTGATCACCAGGCACCACGGGCACAGCGCGCCGATGTTGAACATCGACTGGTAGAAGAGCCAGTACGCGAAGATCAGACCCAGCAGGTAGATGGCCTGGGCAGTGAACATGAACCACCGCGGGAACCGCACCCCGGACAGCCCTGCCACGGCGATCGTGATGACGACCGGCTCGGTCATCATCCCGAGGAACGCGTTGGGGAAGCCGAACAGGGCCGCCTGGTTGGACAGGCCCACCGTGCCGCAGCTGAGCACGGCGTTGATGTTGCACGACAGCTCGGCCAGGGGGTCCGCCGCCAGCTTGAGCGCGTCCCAGCTGAGCACGAACGCGGCCACGAGGCTGAACGACGCGGACAGCAGCATCGTGCCGAAGATCCACGGGTTCGAATGCCGCAGGCCCGTCATGGGAGCGCGCGTGGGCTCCTGCTGCTCGAGGGCGGTATGGGCCTGGCTCATCGGTCTCCTCGGGTTGCCCGTGCTCCGGCGCCCGGCGGTGACCGGTGCGGATCGCCGCCACTGTAGCGCGCGCCTCGACCCGTCCCGACTGCGGACGACGACTGGTGCACCGGCACTCGCGGAAGGCCGGCGTGCAGAAGCGCGAGTGCCGGAGGGCTCCGGAGGGGTACGTGTGCCGCCCCGGCACTCGCGCTCGTCTGCGGGGCGGCCGAACCGCCCGAGGTGGCCGAACGGACCAGCCACGCCCTCCATCCTGGCAACGGCCGCCGCCATGCGGCAGGGACGAACGTCCCCGCACGGCACGCTCGCCTAGGCTCGTGCCCATGACCCGACTCGTCCTCGCCTCCGCCTCCCCCGCCCGGCTCGAGACGTTGCGCTCCGCCGGCATCGACCCCCTGGTGCGGGTCTCTGACGTCGACGAGCCCGCCGTGCTCGCGGCCGCCGCCGACGCCTACGGCCAGCTGGAGCCCGCCGACGCCGTCCTGCTGCTGGCCCGGGCGAAGGCCCTCGACGTCGCGGCGGCGTGGGAGCGCGACGATGCCGCACCGAGCACCGACGTCGTCGTCGTCGGCTGCGACTCGATGCTTGAGCTCGACGGGCAGATCCACGGCAAACCCGCCTCGGCCGCACAGGCCCGCGAGCGCTGGCAGGCGATGCGCGGTGCGAGCGGTGTGCTGCACACCGGGCACTGGCTGGTCGACCTGCGCGAGGACGAGGAGGGCGGCACGGGGGGCACGATCGGCGCGAGCAGCGCCACCGTCGTGCACTTCGCCGAGCTCTCCGACGCGGAGATCGACGCCTATGTGGCCACGGGCGAGCCGCTCGCCGTGGCCGGGGCGTTCACAATCGACGGTCTCGGTGGCCCGTTCGTGCGCGGCGTGGAGGGCGACCCGCATGCGGTGGTCGGGATCAGCCTGCCGTTGCTGCGCGAGCTGCTGGGCGACCTCGCCCTGAGCGTGCCGTCGTTCTGGCGCCCGCGGGACTGAGGGCACCGCCGGTGCCCTGACGACAACGACTTGTGCCCTGACGACAACCGCGCACCCCTGACCGACGTCGGGCGAGCGTGTCGCTGTGGGAAGTGCACAAAAGCGTGCGGGCGCCCTTGGCGCCCGGACCAATCTTGGGCGGCACACGTGGCAGGACCACGGGGCGGGCCCCGAAGTCGCGTTACGGTGAGCCGTGCCCCCAATCACCAAGGTCCTGATCGCCAACCGCGGTGAGATCGCCGTCCGCATCGTGCGTGCGTGCGCGGACGCCTCGATCTCCTCCGTGGCCGTCTATGCCGATTCGGACCGCGAGTCGCTGCACGCCCGCCTCGCCGACGAGGCCTTCGCCCTGGGCGGGGCGCGCGCGGCCGACACCTACCTGGACGCGGGCAAGCTCCTCGACGTCGCGCGGCGCTCGGGGGCGGACGCCGTCCACCCCGGATACGGGTTCCTGTCCGAGAACGCGGACTTCGCCCGCGCCGTCATCGACTCCGGGCTCGTCTGGATCGGGCCGCCGCCCGCGGCGATCGACGCGCTCGGGGACAAGGTCAGCGCCCGGCACATCGCCCAGCGTGCCGGCGCCCCGCTCGTGCCCGGCACCCCCGACCCGGTGGCCGACGTCCGCGAGGTGGAGGAGTTCGCCGCGTCCCACGGCCTGCCGATTGCGATCAAGGCGGCGTTCGGCGGTGGCGGACGCGGGCTGAAGGTGGCGCGCAACGCCGAGGAGATCGGCGAGCTCTACGACTCGGCGGTGCGCGAGGCAACCGCCGCCTTCGGCCGCGGCGAGTGCTTCGTGGAGCGTTATCTGGACACCCCGCGGCATGTGGAGACCCAGTGCCTGGCCGATGCGCACGGCACCGTGGTGGTCGTCTCCACCCGCGACTGCTCGCTGCAGCGCCGGCACCAGAAGCTCGTCGAGGAGGCCCCGGCGCCCTTCCTCACCCCGGCTCAGGAGACCCAGCTGCGGGAGGCCTCCGTGGCCATCCTGCGCGAGGCCGGCTACGTGGGCGCGGGGACCTGCGAGTTCCTGGTGGGTGCCGACGGCACCCTGTCGTTCCTCGAGGTCAACACGCGCCTGCAGGTCGAGCACCCGGTCACCGAGGAGGTCACCGGAATCGATCTGGTGCGCGAGCAGCTGCGCATCGCCGCCGGCGAGGCGTTGGGATACGACCAGGTCACCGCGCGCGGGCACTCCTTCGAGTTCCGGCTCAACGGCGAGGACCCGGCTGCAGGGTTCCTGCCCGCGCCGGGCAAGATCACCCGGCTGCGGATGCCGTCCGGCCCCGGCGTGCGCGTGGACTCCGGGGTGGCGGAGGGCGACACGGTCTCCGGGGCCTTCGACTCGATGCTCGCCAAGATCATCGTGACGGGCGCCACGCGCCGTCAGGCCGCCGAGCGCGCCCGGCGGGCGCTGCGCGAGCTGGAGATCGAGGGCGTGCCTACCGTCCTTCCCTTCCACCGGGCCGTGCTCGACTCCCCCGACTTCGTTCCCGCGGACGACGACACGCCCTTCTCGGTGCACACCCGCTGGATCGAGACCGACTTCGCGGACCGGCTGGCCGCCCTGGCCCCCGCACCGC
>JBQGOU010000129.1:6667-8728 GCA_052086865.1 Cellulomonadaceae bacterium | reverse complement strand
CCGGACGTGCCCGTGGCGGCGGACTCTCCCTGGGGATCGTCGGCGCCCGGGGGCGCAGGCTCGGGTGCCGGCGGGGTCGCGGTTGAGCGGCGGGCCAGCTCCTGGGCGGTGAGCCCGGCGCGGACGTGGCGCACGAGCTGGAGCGCGGCGGTGGCGTCCATGGGTCGGCTCTCGGTGCTGCGTGCCGCCAGCGCGCAGACGAGGGCGTCGATCTCCGAGGGGATGTCGGGGTCGAGCGATGAAGGCCTTGGCACATCCTCGTGGACGTGGCGGTAGGCGATCTGGATGGGGGTCCCGCCTGTGTAGGGCTGGCGACCGACGAGCATCTCGAACAGCAGCACACCCACGGAGTAGACGTCGGTGCGGGCGTCGCACTCCCCGGTCAGGATGAGTTCGGGCGCGAGGTAGGCGACCGTGCCGAGAATCGTGCCGGTCGTGGTCGAGGTGACCTCGGTCACGGCGCGGGCGAGGCCGAAGTCGGCGAGCTTGACCCGGCCGTCGGTGGCGAGCAGCACGTTCTCCGGCTTGATGTCCCGGTGCTCGAGGTTGCTGCGGTGCGCGGCCGCGAGGGCGTCGAGCACCGCCTCCGTCATGTCGAAGGCCTCCGCGATGGTGAGCGCCCCCTCGGCCTGCAGACGCTGGCGCAGGTTGGTGCCCTCGATGTACTCCATCGTCAGATAGCTGGTCTCCTGGTCGACGCCCTGGTCGTAGACCGCGACGAGCCCGGGGTGGGTCAGCCGCGCGGCCGTGCGCGCCTCACGCCGGAACCGGGAGACGAAGTCGGTGCTCGAGGCGCTGTCCGCCAGGTGGGTGTGCATCACCTTCAACGCGACCTCGCGGTCCAGGCGCCGGTCGACTGCCAGATAGACCGTAGCCATGCCGCCACGGGCGATTCGGGACACGATCTCGTACCGGCCGTCGACGAGACGGCCGACGAGCGGATCGGTCGCGGTTACTCCCACGGAGCAGAGTCTACGGTCCCGGCGGTGAGTATTCCGTGAAGCGTGGCGGCGACGATGGGTGAATCCGTGGCATAGCGTTACCCGTATGAGTGCCGAGAATCTGGTCGATGAGTGGTTGACCCTTCCTGATGTTGCTGATCTGCTGGCCACGGACGTGGGCAAGGTGCGTCGCCTGGTCCAGGAACGCTGGCTGGTGGGGGTGCGCACCGGCAGCCCCGCGGTGTTCCGCGTGCCGGCCGACTTCCTAGTTGCGGTGGGATCGCAGGAGAGCGCGCCTTTGACGCCCGGCGGTGCGCCCGAGCCGGACGAGCCGGATGCGCCCGTCCCGACCGCCGAGGTGCTCGGTTCGCTGCGCGGCACGGTGACGGTGCTCGATGATGCGCGGTTCAGCGACGAGGAGATCATCGGGTGGCTGTTCACGCCGCAGGCGGTGCTGGGCGCCACACCGATTGCGGCGTTGCGTTCGGGGCACAAGGCGCCCGTCCGGCGCCTGGCGCAGGTGGAGCTCTGAGGGTGCCGGCACCGGTTCCCGCCGCTGCGTGAGCCTCAGGTGCTGCGGTGCACGGCGGCTGCGCCGAGCCTGCGCAGCATGTCCGCCCCGGCCGGCTCCAGGAGCATGTCCGCGAGCGTGTCCTCGGCCTGCCGGGTGAGTTCTGCGATGAGCGTCTCCACCTCCGCCAGCGCCCCGGTGCGCACGATCATGTCCCGCAGCCTCGCCACGTCCTCAGGGGCGAGGCCGGGGGAGCCGACGAGTTCGTGCAGGGTCCGGCGGTCCGCCGCGGATCCTCGCCGGACGGCCTGGGCCAGCAGCACCGTCCGTTTGCCCTCGCGCAGGTCGTCGCCCGCCGGCTTTCCGGTTTCGGCCGGGTCGCCGAACACGCCGAGGACGTCGTCGCGCAACTGGAACGCCTCGCCGAGCGGCAGCCCGAAAGCTCGGCAACGGCGCAGAGCCTCCTCGTCCGCGCCGGCGAGCGTGGCGCCGAGCGAGACCGGGTGCTCGACGCTGTAGCGGGCGGACTTGGCGCGCAGGACGGCCCTGGCCCGGTCCTCCATGACGGCCGGGTCGTCGGGCCACGGCCGTGCCTGGGTCAGGATCTCG
>JBQGOU010000129.1:0-6657 GCA_052086865.1 Cellulomonadaceae bacterium | reverse complement strand
TCGAGGTACTGGCCGATGGTGACCTCGGTGCGCATCTCGTCGAACACGGCGCGCGCCCGGGTCGCCACGGGGGCGGCCAGGGGCGCGACACACCGACCGAACAGCTCCTCACTCGCGACCAGAGCCAGGTCTCCGAGCAGCACGGCCGAGGCCAGTCCGTAGCGGGCCGGGTCACCGGGCCACTCGGATGCGGCGTGCACGGAGGCGAAGTGCACGTGTGCGGTCGCCAGCCCACGGCGCGTGTCCGAGTCGTCGATGACGTCGTCGTGGAACAGCGCGGCGGCCTGGAACAGCTCGAGAGCCGCGCCGACGCCGAGTACCCGCTCGCGGTCCGGTCCGTCGCCGTCGCCGCCGTGCGCGCGCCATGACCAGTAGGCGAAGGCCGCCCGCAGGCGCTTTCCCCCGGACAGGAGACGACGCATGGCGTCGTACAGGTCGTGCACGTCGGGGCCGTAGGCCGCCGCGGCACGGCGCTCCGCGCGTGCGACGGCGGAGTCGATGATCTCGTCGACTCCGGTACGCACGTCGTCGTGAGCGAGAAGCTCGGCAGCACCCATGGCTCTACAGTAGGCGCCCGTTCGCGTATCGATGGCGCCCACGCAGCGGCGCGGGCCGTCCGGTGACTGGCCGGATGACCACAGGCGGGATCCAGCGCAGGTCGTCCACAGCCCGGCGCCGCGGGGCGGACACGATCGCGGCCGCACGCTGGGCTGGGCCCATGAACTCGACAATCCGGGCACGCGAGCCCCGAGAGCTGCTCGCGGTGGTACCTCATCAGATCGGCTACGTGCCGATCAGCAGCGTCGTCGTGGTGAGTCTGCGCGGGCCGCGACGGCGAGTGGGCCTGATGGCCCGTTCGGACGTCGTCGACCTTGCGGACGCGGGGCGCGGGGCGCAGCATGCGCGCAACCTCGTGGCGGTGCTGGGACGCGACGACGCGCTCGAGTGCATCGCAATCGTCTACTGCGACGGCGCGGGAGCCACCTGTGACGAGGTGCCCGAGCCGGCCCGCGTGGCCGTACGCCAGATCCGTGCGGCGTGCGCGGGGGTGCTGGGCGTGCACTCGGTGCTGGCGGTGCGGGGCGGGAGCTACTACGAGTGGTGTGACGATGACCGGCTCCTGCGGCTGGGAGGCCTCGAGGAGCTCGAGGCCACGCAGACCGCAGCGCATATGGTGCTCACCGGGTCCCAGGTGGCCAGTAGCCGTGCCGATCTCGCTCGCCTGCCGCGTCCGAGCGGCGAGCGGCTGCGCCGGGCGCGGCGCGGGTTCGAGGAGTGGCGCGGCGACTACGAGCGCTTGCTCGAGCCGTCGGGCCGCGGGCCGGAACGGGACTTGGCGCCGGACCTCGACCCTGACGACGATGCGGCGCGTGCAGCGCTGGCGCACTGGCGCAGTCAGAGCATGCAGCGCTGGCGGCGTGCGGTGCAGCTGACCGCGGCGGCATCCGGTGCCGATGACACCGTCTCGATCCGCGATCGCGTTCCGGCGGTCGAGGTCGGGAGGTTGGGTGCGGTTCTGGCCGACCGGAGGATGCGGGACGCGGTGCTCGTCGGGACGATCAGCGCCGTCGACGCCCTCGCCGACCTGACGGCGCTGGGCACCCACCCGGAGGCAGACCGGGCGGCGGGGTCCACGATGGCGGCGATCTTCGACCAGCAGAACGCCGCGCGCCCTGACGCTGCGGCGCTCGCCCCCGTGCGCGAGCTGCTGTGCGCGATTGCCGCGCACCTGCCCGGCCACCAGCGCGCGCCGGCCCTGACGCTGTTGGGCGTGCTCGCCTGGTGGCGGGGGTGCGGGGCGGAGGCGGCGGTGTGGCTCGAGCGCGCGCTGCGTGCCGACGGGGCCTACCGGCTTGCGCTGCTGACCTCCCAGATGCTGGCGCACGGACTGCCGCCGTCCTGGGTACAGGGGGACCGCTGACGCGTGTGAACCGTCTCGTTTGGTCATGGGTGCCCCCTTTCCGGTACCGTCGGCCGCGTACCCACTGGCGGATGCTCCCGGATGGAACGAGGAGGGAACGATGACGATCGTCGTCGGCTATCTCGCGACCCGCGAGGGACTCGAAGCGCTGAAGGTCGCGACCGAGGAGGCCACACGCCGTGGAACCTCCCTCCAGGTCGTGGTGAGTGAGAAGACCTCGCGCATGCAGCCTGCCCAGATCGCGGAGCGCGAGCAGCAGATCGCGGACCTGCGCGCCACGCTCGAGCAGAGCCCGGTGGAGTTCGACATCCGCGTGATGGGGGAGTCGAGCGACGTCGCCGACGACCTCGTCGGTGCGGCCGAGGCCACGGATGCGGACATGATCGTCATCGGGCTGCGTCGGCGCAGCCCCGTGGGCAAGCTGATCCTGGGGTCCAACGCCCAGCGCATCCTGCTCGACGCCCCGTGCCCGGTGCTTGCGGTCAAGCCCGCCAGTTCCTGATCCGCCGCGACCGACCTGGGATACCTGCGCCGGCGGCCCGGGGTCGCCGGTGTCGGGCGGCCACCCGCAGCACCGCGGCTTCCCGCCCGTCACACGCGGGAATGATCCGCCGCCCCCGGTCGTTCAGTTGGTGACCGATTCTGCGTTCGCCGTTCGTGCGCAGCGCAGGATCGGGGCACTGTCAGCAGCCGACACCGAGCAGGAGGCGCCGGAACTCGTCGATGCGCCAGGTACAATAGAGCGCATCGCACCGATCCCCCCGGTGGACAACGCCCCCCAGCTCATTGCCGAAAGGTTCTTTGTGGCGCCCAAATCCGCAGTCCCGGAACTTCCTCACGAGTTCGAGCACCCCGCGCTGCGGGACGTCTTCGCTCGCGGGAAGGCGGGCGGCAGAATCGACTCCGAGTCGCTGCGCGCCGCGTGCGAGACGGCCCAGGTGGCCGACGTGAAGCGGCTGAAGGCCGTCTACCGTGCCATCGCCACCGCAGGCATCGACGTCGACATCAGCTCCGCGCCTAAGGTGGCCGCCGCAGCCCGCACCCGCGCGACGGCGACCACGGCCCGTGCTCCCCAGCCCGCCGCGATGGCCGAGGGAGATGCGGACGCTGCCCCGGCCGCCGCTCGCAAGAGCGCCGGGACCAAGGCGTCCGGCGCGGCGCCCAAGGCCGGTGCGGGCAAGCGCACCACCGCCACGAAGGCCGCCGCTGCCGCGGAGGCAGAGCCAGCGGCTGACGCCGAGCAGTCCGACGACACGGCGAAGGCTGCGTCGCGGACGACCCGGACCACGGCGCGCAAGAAGGCGCCCGCGAAGCGGCGCGTCGCCAAGGCCGCTGCGGCCGAGGACCACAGCGAGGCGTCGGAGCCCGAGGAGGAGTCCGAGGACAAGCCCGCCAAGAAGGCGGAGGAGGGCGACGAGTCCCGCGGGTTCGTCTACTCCGACGCCGACGACGACGACGCACCTGCGCAGCAGGTGGTCACGGCGGGCGCGACGGCGGACCCCGTGAAGGACTATCTCAAGCAGATCGGCAAGGTGGCGCTGCTCAACGCCGAGCAGGAGGTGGACCTCGCCAAGCGGATCGAGGCCGGCCTGTTCGCCGAGGAGCGCCTCGGCTCCGGGGCGAAGTTCGAGCCCAAGGAGCGCCGTGAGCTGCAGTGGATCGCGCAGGACGGCCGCAGGGCCAAGAACCACCTGCTCGAGGCGAACCTGCGCCTCGTCGTCTCCCTCGCCAAGCGCTACACGGGCCGCGGGATGCTGTTCCTGGACCTGATCCAGGAGGGGAACCTCGGGCTCATCCGCGCGGTCGAGAAGTTCGACTACACCAAGGGCTACAAGTTCTCGACGTATGCCACGTGGTGGATCCGTCAGGCGATCACCCGGGCCATGGCCGACCAGGCGCGCACCATCCGTATCCCCGTGCACATGGTCGAGGTCATCAACAAGCTGGCCCGCGTACAGCGCCAGATGCTTCAGGACCTCGGCCGCGAGCCGACGCCCGAAGAGCTCGCCAAGGAGCTGGACATGACGCCCGAGAAGGTCGTCGAGGTCCAGAAGTACGGCCGCGAGCCGATCTCGCTGCACACCCCGCTCGGTGAGGACGGGGACAGCGAGTTCGGTGACCTGATCGAGGACTCCGAGGCCGTCGTGCCCGCCGATGCGGTGAGCTTCACCCTGCTGCAGGAGCAGCTGCACCAGGTGCTCGACACGCTGTCCGAGCGGGAGGCGGGGGTGGTGTCCATGCGCTTCGGCCTCTCGGACGGCCAGCCCAAGACGCTCGACGAGATCGGGAAGGTCTACGGCGTCACCCGGGAGCGGATCCGGCAGATCGAGTCCAAGACGATGTCGAAGCTGCGCCACCCCAGCCGCTCGCAGGTCCTGCGCGACTACCTGGACTGAGTGCCCGGGCCGCTATGCGGTGTTACTCCAGGTCAGAAGCCCATTCGGGTGCCTGACACGCTGAGAGTAGCACCGCATAGCGCTTGTAGTCCAGATATCGCTACACTAAGAACGTGGCGAAGCGACCGACGTACCCCGACCTGGCAGAGCTGCTGCCGTCCTGGGAGTTGTCGCTGCGCGCTGAGCGCAAGAGTCCGGCCACGGTCAAGTCATACGCAACCGGCGTTCGGGCCCTGATCGAGTGGTGCCAGGCCAACGACGTGCCCGTCGTGCTCGACAAGCCGACCGTCAACGCGTTCACCGCCTCGCTGCTCGAGGCCGGTCGGGAGCCCGCTACGGTGCGGGCCCGTCAGCTTGGCATCCGGCGCTTCTCCGCGTGGCTCGTCGACGAGCACGAGATCCCCGAGGACCGGCTGATCGGCCTCAAGAGCCCCAAGCTCGACTCGAAGGTGGTTGAGCCACTGACCGAGGACCAGCTGCGCGCGCTGCTCAAGGCATGTCAGGGCAACGAGCTACGCGAGCGCCGTGACGAGGCGATCATCCGGTTCATGCTCGAGACCGGAACACGCGCGGGGGAGTGCGTCGCCCTCGAGGTGCCCGACGTCGACCTCATGGCCGGGACCGCGATCGTCCGGCGCGGCAAGGGCGGCAAGGGGCGCGTGGTCCCGTTCGGCCCCCAGACCGCCCGCGCGATCGACCGCTACAAGCGCGCGCGCTCGAAGCATCGGCTCGCCAGCAACCCGGCACTATGGCTCGGGGACCGCGGCAAGGAGTTCTCTTACGACGCGCTCCACAAGGCCCTCGGGGAGCGTGCACGTGCCGCCGGGATCTCCGGTTTCCATCCTCACATATTGCGACACACCGCCGCCCACCGCTGGCTTGCCGCCGGCGGCTCCGAGGGCGGATTGATGGCCGTCGCCGGGTGGTCACAGCCCGACATGCTCATGCGCTACACCCGCGCTCGAGCGTCCGAGCGTGCTGCGGCTGAGGCGCGCGAGCTGAATCTGGGGGACTTGTGAGCGTCGATCTGTTCGCCATCCTCACGGGCAGCGCCACCGGAGCGGTGGAACCTCTGTCTGCGGGCAACGGGAAGGCGCGGCTCGACCTTGAGGTGCGGTGTCGTTGCGGGCGGCTCGTCGCTGCCGTACGGGCAGCCGCTGCTGGTCATGTCGTAGATCTCGGTCCTTGGCGTCTGACGAAGGCTCACACTGCACGGATTGTCCTCGACGCCGCCATAGCCGACCTGGAAGCGGAGCTCGAGGCCGGGCAGGAAGACGTAGCGTCTCGAATCGTGACCTTCCTCGAAGCTGCTGACGAGACGGAACTGACCGAGCGGCTTCCCGCACTCGTGATACCCGGAGTGAGGAACGTGAGGCTCTCGACGTTGGCCGAGGCGGTCCATCGCGAAAGGGGAAGAGCATCGGCACGCGGCGTGGTCCCCGATCAGATCACGAACTTCACGACCTCGTGCGGCAACTGCCGAACCGTCTACTACCTAGGCTCGCAGATCGTCGACTGGTTCGACGAACGGTCACGCCCACGCCGGATCGTCGCTCAGGACGAACAAGAGTCTGGCTACCGGCGCCGGATCATGACTGGCACCTGGCCCAGGACGGCGAGATCTCGGCGAGTCGCGCTCTACGCTCACCTGAGCAATGTGCTAGCGTCGATAGCGCAGTAACTAAACAGGTCGCGCCGTATCTCGGCAAAGACCGCCCGTGAGGTAGCGCACACAGGCTGACTCCCCAAAGGGGATGTGCAGTCATGTCTACCGTCACAGAGGCAGAGCGCAGACTTCGCGCAAGCATCGCCGCTCACGAGTCATGGGCCCAGACGCCCGACAGATCCGCCCGAACCGCGCCTGCACGCGCGGCGCTGAATGCACGTTTCGAGCAGCAGGTCGACCCCGACGGCCTGCTGCTGCCGGACGAGCGTGCCAGGCGAGCCGAGCACGCTCGCAAGGCCTACTTCCAGCGGCTGGCGCTCAAGTCGGCACGCTCTCGTCGCCGCTCGAAGGAGCTCGCCGCCGAGGCCGACGCTGCCGAGGCCGAGCTGAAGGCTGCCGGCGGTGGTCGCGTTGCCTAGCACCGCCGCCGCCGTGGGGATCGCCACGGCAGACGCGCAGGACCTGTACCGGATGTCTCGGCAGGATGAGGCAAGGGGAGAGGTCTGCTCGCCTGTCGTCCTGGCCGCGCTGACGACGGCGACGTCTGTCGGTGCTGCGATCGGGGCCGTGAAGGCTGCTCGTCCGGACTGGTCGACCTCGCGGTGCACGCGGCTGGTGCGCGCGACCTGGGATCGTCGTGACGAGCTGGCTGAGCGCTCGCGCACCTATGTGCT
>JBQGOU010000128.1:0-8735 GCA_052086865.1 Cellulomonadaceae bacterium | reverse complement strand
GGTAGTTCGCGACGAGGTCGGCGTAGTAGTCGCTGAGCTGAGCCGAGCTGAGCTGAGCCGAGCTTGAGTTCGCCGAGACCGAGGCTTACGCGCCGAAACCGAGTGGTGGAACCCTCGGGTTCGGTGCCGAAGCCTCGGTCTCGGCGCACCGGCGGCGCACCGGCGGCGCACCCGCGGCGCACCCGCGGCGCACCAGGGTCGGTGCCCACCGCTAGGCTCGGGGTCGTGATCCGGGTGATGGTCGTCGACGACGACGCGATGGTGCGCCGGCTGCTGCGCACGATCCTGGCCTCGGACGGACTGAGTGTCGTTGCGGAGGCCTGTGACGGTGACGAGGTCGTCACGCAGGTGCAGGCCCACCACCCCGACGTCGTCCTCATGGACGTGCGTATGCCCCGTCTCGACGGCATCCGCGCCACCGCCGCCGTTCGCGCCCTGCCCCACCCGCCCGGCGTGATCGCGATGACATCCTTCGACACCGAGTCGGCCATCCTGGACGCTGTGCACGCCGGCGCGGCGGGCTTCCTCGCCAAGGACTCCTCCCCCGAGGAGATCCTTGCCGCCGTCCAAGCGGTCGGTGCGGGCGAGGGCGCACTCTCGCCGCGCGCCGCACGCACCGTCATGGCGCAGGTCACTGCCCAGCACGGCGACCAGGAGCGCCGGGAGGCACGCATGCTGCTCGACCAGCTGACGTCACGCGAGCTCGAGGTGGCGGGCGGGGTCGCCCGCGGACTGTCCAACGCGGAGATCGCCAAGGGGTCCCACCTGGGTGCGGCGACCGTGAAGACCCATCTGGCGCGAGCGATGGCCAAGGTGGGTGCGACCAACCGGGTGCAGCTCGCCGTCGTCGTCGACCGCGCCGGGCTCGGCGGATAGCTGCGCGCTGCACAGCACAAACACCTCGGCCCCGGACCGAGGTCCGGGGCCGAGGTGTTCGCTGTCTCAACGAGTGTCCGGAGGGGGACTTGAACCCCCACGCCCGATAAAGGGCACTAGCACCTCAAGCTAGCGCGTCTGCCATTCCGCCACCCGGACAGGTGGACCAGACCAGCCTTCGCAGGCCGATCGGGTGCGGGGAAAAAGATAGCACGGCTGGGGGCTCGTCCCGACATCGGGGCCGGCCGCCGCGATGTGGGGCACACTGTCCTGTGGGGCCGCGTCAGCGGCTCTGGACCTCGCACGCCAGGGCGGTCGGCGCGGCCGCCCGCTCGCGACCCAGGAGAGCCCGATGCCCGATTCCGCCAACGAGGCCAAGTCCCCATCCTCGGCCGACCGGGGAACGGCCGCCCGGTCTGCGCCGGCGGGCGTCACGAAGCGGGTCGCCGGCACCCGGCGGGTGCAGGCGCCCGCCCCGGTCGAGCAGGTTCCCGGGTGGCTGCGCACCTCGGCCGGATGGTCGTGGCGGATGCTGCTCGTGGTCGCGGTCGTCGCGTTGCTGTTCTGGGCCACCTCCCAGGTGCAGCTGGTGTTCATCGCCGTGTTCGTCGCCCTGGTGTTCACCGCGGTGCTGCGCCCCGTGGTGGACCTCTACCACAAGATCATGCCGCGCGGCCTGGCGGTCGCGCTGGCCCTGCTGACGGCGATCCTGCTGGTTGCTGGCCTCCTGACCTACGTGATCACCTCGGTGGCGGGCCAGTGGTCCTCGCTGGCCGACCAGTTCACCAAGGGCATCAACCAGATCTTCGACTTCCTCGAGAACGGCCCGCTGCCGATCTCCTACACCTACGACGACTTCACGAAGTGGCTGGACAGCGTCGGCGACTGGGTCCAGGAGCACGCCGGTTCGATCGCCGGCGCGGCCGCCTCGCAGGCGGGCAGCGTATTCGAGGTGTTCACGGCGCTGGCGCTCGCGGTGTTCTGCACCATCTTCTTCCTGTTCCGCGGGCAGTCGATGTGGATGTGGTTCCTCGGCCAGCTCCCGGCCCGTGCCCGCGAGACCTGGCACCGGGCGGCCAACGCCGGGTGGTTCACGTTCTCCGGGTACACCCGCGGAACGGTGATGATCGCCCTGACCGACGGCGTGCTCGCGGCGATTCTGCTCGTCGTCATCGGCGTCCCCCTCGCCGCGCCGCTTGCGGTGCTCGTCTTCATCGGTGCGTTCATCCCCCTGATCGGTGCGCCGGGAGCGATGGTGATCGCGATGATCGTCGCCCTGGCTGCGGACGGAATCGTCAAGGCGGCGATCGTCGGCGTCGGCATCGCCCTGATCGGGCAGTTCGAGGGGCATGTGCTGCAGCCGTTGGTCATGGGCAAGCAGGTGTCCCTGCACCCGGTGGTGATCGCCCTGGTGGTCACCGCGGGAACGCTGACCGCGGGGATTCTGGGCGCGGTCATCGCCGTGCCGCTCGTGGCGGTGGCCTGGACGGTGTTCGAGCACCTGCGCACCCCGCCCCCGCCGCTCGACCCGGACTCCCTGGACCCCGGGGATCCCCGTCCCACCGACGACGACCTCGTGGTCGGCGAGGTCGACGGCTGAGCGGCTGAGCGGCTGAGCGGCTGAGCGGCTGAGCGGCTGAGCGCAGCACGCCTCAGCGGAAGTCGCGCGAGGTGGTGCGCACCTGCAAGGACAGCGGGGCGAGGTGCTCGGCCACCAGGTTGGTCGCCCCGTCCGCCCGCTCGAGCCTCCCGCGCACCACAAGCGCCGAGGACGTGCGTGCCACCGTGCGGAACCGCTGCCACAGCCCGGGGCTGCACACCACGTTGAGGATGCCCGTCTCGTCCTCCAGGGACAGGAAGGTCACGCCCCGAGCCGTGCCCGGCCGCTGACGGTGGGTCACGACCCCGGCGACGGCCACCCGGCGACCCGGCTCATGCGTGCACGCCTGGATGACCCGCAGCACCCCCGCCTCGTCCAGCCCGTCGCGCACGTAGCGGGTCGGGTAGGAGTCCGGGGACACCCCTGTGGCCCACACGTCCGCCACGGCGCTCTCGACGGCGTTCATGCCGGGCAGCGTAGGGGCTTCCACCCCGACCGAGACGCCCGGCAGCGTGTCCGGTCCCTCCTGGGCGAGGGCCGCGGCCGCCCACAGCGCCTCGCGCCGGCTCACCCCGAAGCAGTCCAGCGCCCCGGCCGTCGCGAGCGCCTCCAGCTGGGCGGTGCTGAGCCGGACCCGGCGCACCAGGTCGCGAAGGCCGTCGAACGGTCTGCGAACGCGCTCCGCGACGATCTGCTCGGCCACCTGCTCGCTCACCCCGCGCACGCTCGCCAGCCCGAGCCGGACGGCATGGGCGGACGGGGCGACGAGCCGGACCAGATCGGGTCGGGCGTCGGCCGAGTGCTCGGCGCCGCCGTCGCCGGAGGTCTCCAGAACCGCCTGCACGCCGGAGCGGGCCACGTCGGGGCGCAGCACGCGCAGCCCGTGCCTGCGCGCGTCCGCCACAAGCGACTGCGGGGAGTAGAAGCCCATGGGCTGCGCGGCGAGCAGCCCGGCGTAGAAGGCGGCCGGATGGTGCACCTTGAGCCAGGCGCTCGCATAGACGAGGTAGGCGAAGGAGTAGGCGTGCGACTCCGGGAACCCGAAGTCCGCGAAGGCCTTGAGCTTGTCGTAGATGTCCTCCCGGGTCGTGGCGTCGATCCCGTTGGCGGCCATCCCGGCCGTGAGCCGTTCGCGCAGCGCGGCCATGCGCTCGGCCGAGCGTTTGGAGCCCATCGCCCGGCGCAGCTGGTCCGCCTCCGCCGGGGTGAAGTCCGCCACGTCGATGGCCATCTGCATCAGCTGCTCCTGGAACAGCGGGACGCCGAGCGTGCGTTCGAGCGAGCTGCGCAGCAGCGGGTGGGCGTAGGTCACGTCCTGGCGCCCGCGGGACCGCTCGATGTACGGGTGCACGGACGCCCCCTGGATCGGCCCCGGCCGGATCAGCGCTACCTCGACCACGATGTCGTAGAACGTCCGGGGTCGCAGCCGCGGCAGGGTCGCCATCTGCGCGCGGGACTCGACCTGGAACACCCCGACCGTGTCCGCGGCGCACAGCAGCTCATAGACCCGGGGGTCCTCCTGCGGCAGTCCGTGCAGGGTCAGGTGGGTCCCCTCGTGCTCGCGCACGGCCTCGAACGCGATGCGCAGCGCGGTGAGCATGCCCAGGCCAAGCAGGTCGAACTTCACCAGCCCGGCGTCGGCGCAGTCCTCCTTGTCCCACTGCAGGACGGTGCGCCCGGGCATGCGTGTCCACTCCACGGGGCAGACCTCGATGACGGGCCGGTCGCACATGACCATGCCCCCGGAGTGGATGCCCAGGTGCCGAGGCAGGCGCAGCATCCGTTCCGCGAGGTCGAGGACGGGGGCCGGGATGTGCTCGAGGTCGGTGCCCGACGCCGGTTCCCTCGTACTCCCCCACAGCTGCGCCGCCCGCCGGTCGCGGGCCACGATCGCGGGTTCGACGGCGGGCGGACCCGCCGGATCCGCGCCCGCGGCGGGCGAACCCCCAGCAGGGCGCGCCGCGCCGGTGCGCAGGCTCCCCCAGCGTTCGATGCTCTTGCTCCACGCGTCCTGCTGCCCGGTGTCGTAGCCCAACGCCCGGGCGGCGTCGCGCACCGCGGATCGCGGCCGGTAGGAGATGACGTTGGCGACCTGCGCGGCGTGCTCGCGTCCGAAGCGGGTGTAGACGTACTGGATGACCTCCTCCCGGCGCCCGGACTCGATGTCGATGTCGATGTCCGGCGGGCCGTCCCGCTCGGGGGCGAGGAAACGTTCGAACAGCAGCCCGTGCCGGACGGCGTCGACGGCGGTGATCCCCAGGGCGTAGCACACGGCCGAGTTCGCGGCCGAGCCGCGGCCCTGGCACAGGATCCCGCTGCGCACGCAGAAGTCCACCAGGTCGTGGACGATGAGGAAGTACCCGGGAAATCCCAGGGTCTCGATCACGTCCAGCTCGTGGGCGATCTGGGCGTGAGCGCCCGGCACCCGCTCGGCGCCGGGAGGTCCGTAGCGGTCCTGCGCGCCGCAGCGCACCAGTTCGCGCAGCCAGGTCGCCTCGGTGTGCCCGTCGGGCACCGGATAGGGCGGCAGGCGCGGGGCGACGAGGGCCAGGTCGAAGGCGCACTCGGCACCAAGCCGTGCCGCCGTCCGCACCGCGGAGGGGTGGCGGTGGTGGCGGGCGGCCATCTCCGCCCCCGAGCGCAGGTGCGCCACGGGGCCGGCGGGCAGCCAGCCGTCCATGTCGTCCAGGCTGGCCCGCGCCCGTACGGCGGCGAGCGCGCCGGCCAGGTCCGCGTCCGCGGGTCCGGCGTAGTGCGCGGCGGTCGTGGCCACGAGCGGGAGCCGGGCCCCGGCCGCGAGCGCGGCGAGCGCCTCGTTGCGCTCACCGTCGTAGGGGTCCCCGTGGTCGGTGATCTCGACGGCGACGTTGTCCCGGCCGAACAGCGCGGTCAGCCGGTCCAGCTCACGGCGCGCAGCGGCCTGCGCGCCAGGCCCGTACGGCGCGCCGGGACCATGCTGAACGCCGGAACCGTGCAGTGCACGGCGCACGGCACCCTTGCGGCACCCGGTGAGCACGAGCCAGTCTCCGCCCGCCTGCGCGGCGAGCTCCTCGAGGTCGTAGCGCATCGCCCCCTTGGCCCCGCCGGCCAGGTGGGCACGGGCGATTGCGCTCGACAGCGCGCGGTACCCGGCAGGTCCGCGGGCCAGAACCAGCAGATGCGTGCTCTGCGGGTCGCGGGCGCCCGTCGGCGGATCAGTGCGGCCCGCCGGAGCGGGCAGGTGCAGCTCGGCGCCGAAAATGGTGAGCAGACCCACCCGGGCGGCGGCCTGGGCGAAGCGCACCACCCCGTAGAGCCCGTCGTGGTCGGTCAGGGCGAGCGCGTCCAGGCCGAGCTCGGCCGCCTCGGCGACGAGCTGCTCGGGCTGGCTCGCCCCGTCCAGGAAGCTGAACGCGGAGTGGGCGTGCAGCTCGGCGTAGGGCTCAGTCATAGTCGGCCTCCACGAACCACTGGCCACCCACGCTGGACAGCAGCAGCGCCCTGCCCCCGGCCAGGACCTGCAGGTAGACGGCGCGTTCCCCGTCCTCGCGCCACCAGCGCTGGGCCACCGGCCACGGCCCGGCCCAGCCCGCCACCTCATGGTCGCCCTCGTGCCGCACGGTGGCGGGGGCGCCGCTCATGGCGAGGCGCCGGCTGACAGTGACCGGCCGCCCCTGGCCGTCCAGCAGGCATACCGCCTGCGGTTCGGTGAGCACGCAGGCCGGAGCCGGGTCGGGAAGCCGTCCCGGCCAGGGCGCCTGTGTGCTGCGCACCGGAGGCGGCACCTCGCCCCAGGGGGTGAGCCGGACCTGGTCGCGCACCCCGCGTCCGCCCTGCACCTGGGCGGCGAGGACGGCATGCGCCCCGAGCAGCCCCTGCACCCGTTCCAGCGCGCGCTGGGCGCGCAACCGGGAGCCGCTGTCCGCACCCCACAGCCGGCCCTGGTGGTCCCCCGCCAGAACCAGGTCCTCCGCGGTCAGGCTCAGGTGCACCAGGGCGCCATCGTCCGCGGCGCCGGCGCCGTCCTCCCCGGTCTCCGGTGTGCCGCCCAGGGCGGCCCGCGCGGACAGCCACCCCTCCAGCTGCCAGCGCACCCGGTCGGTGATCCGCGCCACCGTGAGCCCCCCGATCGCGCCGTCGTCGGTGCGCCAGGTCCGGGTGAGCTCGGTGCCCCCGCCCGTGCGCACGGCGATGCGCAGCCGGCCGCAGGACGCCCCGCGTCCCGACAGCTCGCCGTGCAGCTCCTCGGCGAGGCGGCGTGCAGCGAAGGCGGCCACGTCCACCCGGTCCGCCGGCGGGTCAAGCGGCGCGGCGACCTCGACGTCCGGGGCGATGCGCGCCCGGGCGGACGGGCGCAGGTCCGTGCCGGTGACCAGGGCGTGCACCCAGTGCCCGACCTCCCCGAAGCGTGCGGCGACGTCCGCGGCGGGCAGCGCCGCCAGATCCGCCATCGTGCGCACCCCCAGGCGGTCCCACAGGTCCACCAGGCGGTGCACCTCGGCCGCGCGCTCACGGCTCATGGCCACGTGCACGACGTCGCGCAGCGCCCGCCCGTGCAGGAAGCCCGCGCTGGTGCCGGGGTCGAGCAGCGCGGACGTGCGGGCGGCGAGAACCGCGGCGAGCACACCATCGGCCACGCCCACCTGACACTCGTGCCCGGTGCGCTCGGCCACCGCCGCAGCCAGCCGCTCGGCCAGGGCGAGCTCGGAGCCGTGGAAACGGCTCGCCCCCGCCGCCGGCGCGAGGAGGATCCCCGGCCGGGAGATCTCAACCCCCGCCAGGACGCCCTCCGCCGCGAGCGCCACCGGTTCGAAGGTCCGGGCGTCGCGGTCGTCGTCGACGCCGGCCAGCTCCAGGTCGGGACACAGCTCACGGGCCTGGCGCCTGCGCATGCCGGTGCGCACCCCCGCACTGCGGGCGGGGGCGCTGAGCGCCATCACCCGCTGGCCGTCCAGAACCGCCGTCGGCTGCTGCGCCGGGATGCCGCCCGCTGTCATGGTAGCGACCACGGGCCAGTCGGGAACCCAGAGCGCCAGGATGCGCGCCGTGCTCACGAGGCCCGCCCGACGAGCCGCACAGGCGGCGGCTCGGGAGCCGGGGCGTCCCCGGTGGGCAGCACGAGCTCGACCCGGGCCCGGCCGCCCAGCCCTGCCGCGTCGGCGCGGCGCACGGACAGCTCACGGCTGAGCAGCCGCCCGGTTCCCGCACCGAGGCCGCGCCAGCGCACCCCCGTGACCTCGAGCACGGTCCGGGCGCCGGGCCAGGGGGTGGTGGCGACGAGCACCGTCCCGCGCTCACGGGCGCGGGCCACGAGCCGGCGCCGGTCCGCCGCGACCAGGGCTGCCGCCGGCCCGACCACCAGCACGTCGACGCCGTCGACCAGCGCGGCGAGCACCGCCGCCGTCTGCGCCCCCGGCTCCGGGACGAGGACGAGCCGGTCGAGCGCCACCCCCGTCTGCGCGGCGGCGAGCAGCCCGATCCGTGGTTGACCCACGACGGCGGTCCACACCTCCTGCGCGCCTCCCGCCTCGGCAAGCATGGTGAGCACGAGCGCCGTCGACCCGGTGACCTGCACGACGCCGCCGCGGGGCAGCCCCGCCGGCAGCAGCTCGCGTAGACCGTGGGGAACCGGCAACGGCGAACGCTGGGCGGTGCGCATCCCCAGCGGCTCGGCGCGGCTCAGTTCCTCGCGGCCGGGCACCGGCGCCTGGGAGTGGGCAACCGGCGCGGACGGCACTGCCGCGGGCTGCGCCTGGGTGGGCTGGACCTGGGCGGGCTGGACCGCAGGGGGCGACGACGAGGCAGACTGCACCTGGGCAGGCAGGGCAACCAGCCGCACCGGGCGCGCCCCGGTGCGTTCTTCCGCCTGGCGCAGCGCGGCCATCGCCACGGCTGCGCGCGCACTGCTGGTCGTGCCCGCCACAACACCCTCCACCCCTCAGTCGAACGATTGTTCGATGATAAGCCTCGCCTCCGACATGCACGAGCCCCGGTCACCCCGACCGCACCGGCCCGAGGCGACTTGCTCTACACTTGACGAGTTCATCAATTCATCAGACGAAGGATGCCCGTGCCCCTGCGCCAGTACGGTGTCGACCAGCCGCTCCACGAGATCAAGGCCGAGCTGTTCAAGTCCCTCGCCCATCCGGCCCGAGTGCGCGCCCTCGAGCTCCTCTCCGACGGCGAGCGCCCCGTCAGCGAGCTGCTCGCCGAGACGGGGATGGAGGCCTCCCACCTGTCCCAGCACCTGTCGGTGCTGCGCCGCGCCGGGGTCGTGACT
>JBQGOU010000127.1:0-8738 GCA_052086865.1 Cellulomonadaceae bacterium | reverse complement strand
GTTCGCGGCGACGGTGTCGATCGGCTGCGAGACCGGCTTGGCGACGCCGTGATTCCGCATCGGAACCAGCAGGGCATCGTCGTCCGGCTGCGGCGCGTCCTCCGGTACGAGAAGCGACGCGTGCGTTCCTCCGGCGACGATCGATGGCAGCTCGCGCGAGACCGGCCGCGACCGGGACTCGTCCGCGCCGGACACGAGGTTCACGATCAGCGGCTCCGGTGGGACGGCGACGCCCTTTGAGCTCGTCGTGTGCAGTGTCTTGAGCGGCTGCTCGGCGGGCCAGGCGCGCACGTACCCGTCCGGGTCGCCGTACTGACGGTGCCGGGGATCGGTGGAGTCGTACGCATTGCCGGCCGCTTCGACGACCAGAGGAGACCAGTACCGTTCGATGCCCTTCCGGATCCGCTCGCGCGTCTTCTCCGCGAGAGGCTTCTTCCGGTCACCGATCCGCGGGGCGGGCAGCGACCAGTCGATGATCGTGTTCGCGCCGATGAAGTGCGGCTCGACGACCTGACGGCAGTCGGGGCACCGGTACAGGTACTGGGAACGGTATCGGCCCCACCGTTCGGCCTTCTTGAACGTCTGCACCGCACGGATCTCGCCATGCTCGGGACAGAAAGCCGGCGGGCTGGTCCACTTCGCGAGGTTCGGCTTCCGGTTCGTGCGCGAGGTGAGGTCGCGGCGCCACAGGACGATGTACATGCGGTCGCGTGACTGCGGGGCGGCGAGCCCGCCTTCGTGGGCGTGCATGCTGTTGAGCCACACGATCTCGTGGTCGTAGCCGAGGAGGTCCATCGCCTGCAGCCAGGCGGGGAACATCACCCACCGGTACGCGTCGACGACGTTCTCGACGATGACGGCGGAGTATCCGTGCACCTCGCAGAAGCGCGGCACGTCGAACATGGTCGCGCGGGACCGGTTCGCGGCCTCGTCGTCCTGCGGGCGGGTGCCGTCCATCTCGAACAGTGCCTGCTGCTGCGTCTGGTGACGCTTCACGCCCTTCGCGATGCTGTGGTTGGTGCATTCGGGTGACGCCCACAGCACGTCTGTGGGGGCGAAGTAGCGGGGGTCGACCTGGGAGATGTCCGCCTGGGAGTGCTTCGTCTCGGGGTGGTTCAGCTGGTGCGATTCCACAGCCTTCGCCCAATGGTTGGCGGCGTGGAGGCAGCGGTACCCCGCCTCGACGAGACCCGTGGATGAGCCGCCGGCGCCGCAGAACAGATCGGTGACGGTGAGTCCGTTCCAGGGGACCTCGGGGTGCCGATAACCGATCGGGGCGGGCGTCGTGGTGGCGGTCATGTGCGTGGGCTCTTCTCATGTGTGGTGGCTACATGGGGATCATGCGCACCGGGAGGTGAATCCCGGCACGCACCACTGCTCATGCGCGGGCTGGTCCGGGTTCGGCGAGCGGGTGCGCATGATGCAGACGGGACAGGTGCCCGCGCATGGAGGGCCCGAGCCCCACACCGGGTGGGGCAGGGACGGAGAGGACCCGATGACCGAGACGCACGAGACAGCAGCTCCCCGCGACTGCGGCGTCCACCCGACCGGGGGAGGGCGACGATGAGTCGCGAGAAGGTGCACCGCCTGGCGCGGCATGTCTCCCACCTCCGCGAGATGACGTCGCGCGCGGCCGATACGTTCGAACAGATCCGTCGGGTGCTCGTCCGCACGAACACCCCGCCGCTGCACGTGAAGGTCGCCATGCTCGAAACCATCGGGAAGCTGCACACCGAGACCGCCGCGTGGCGTCGCCGCCTCGCAGCCGATGCGGTGCGCGACGGCATCTCGCAGAGAGTCGTCGCCGAAGCCGTCGGAGTGAGCCGCCGGACCGTGCAGGTGTGGTCGGAAGAGCCCGGCCCCGTGGTGCGTCCGGTGCGCAGCAACTGCGATGCGATCGAGGACGCCGCATGACCGGCCACGAGCAGGACAGACGCGTACGTCGCAGCGCTGCGCGAGTCGATCGGGGATCCCGACGCCGCGCGACGGGGAGGGACACGATGAGCGACGACCTCGATCTCGCGGCACAGCCGGCATGCACCGCCTGCGGGACCGTCCTACACTTCGAAGGAGGCGGATACCGGTGCCGGGGGTGTGACCTCACGTTCCTGGGGAACTACGACGGACGCCGGAACGGAGGGCCGGACCGTGAAAGCTGAGGTCATCAACGTCGGGGACGGCGCGTGCTCGATCTACACGGGCAAACGCGAGGTCATGGTCACGGACTGTGGGTCGGGGCCGTCTGGGAATGGCGGTTGGTCGGCGTTCCAGTTGTACGGCGCCTTGGCGAAGCAGACGCCGAAGCTCAGAACGATTGCCGTCACACACTTCGATCGGGACCATTGGCACGGTCTCGCCGCGTACCCGACGTTGGTCACGAGCCTCGCCCATACTGCGCTACCGAAGAAGGTGGTCTTTCACACGCCGAGATTCCCCCGAGCTGCACAGACGGTACCCGTCGTGCATCTCGCTCTCGAAGCGGCGTTCACTGCTTCCGCCGGCCCGCTCAGTGCGGCGCTCGATCTCTTCGGACAGTGGCGTCGCGCTGGCGTTCACGTCTCGCACCGGCCTGTCGCACGAGGGGACACGTTCAATGGCGCTGACGAGACGTGGACATGCCATTGGCCGCCGCGTGATCTCACCCCGTTCCCGACGCGCACTCGGAATGTGCTCACGGACCTCAACGAGGAGCTTGAGGACCTCGCGGCGCAGGTGCCGGAAGTGAAAGAAGCGATCGATGTCGTCTACGGGACCGGGTGGTTCCCGGACCAGGCAGACGATTCGGCGGAACCTGTCACCTCGAAGCTCACGGGGAATCAGCTGATCGGTGCAATCAACCAATCGAATCCGACGCTGGACGTCTCCAAGCTCATGGCGAAGCTGCGTCGCTACAACAATGCGATGAGCCTCGTGCACGACGTCAGGGACCGACTGGTCAACTTCGGCGACTGCGAGGGGGTCGGGCTCAGTAGTCTTCTGCGACTCCAAGCGCCCAGTGCGAACACGCTTCGGCTCGCTCATGACTACACGGTGCTCCTCGCGCCGCATCACGGGACGGTGAAGCCGGCGACGCGTGACCGCCCCCTGTTCCCATCCGCGAACACCGTCGCGGCTCAGAACGGCGCTCGGCATCTCGGAAATCAAAAGACGACATTCCTCCGTTCGGTTCTTCGCCCTGGATCGACCGGAGGTGTGGACAACACCCACACGACCAGTCCCCTGCACTACACGGTCTGACCACGGGGCTGCTCGCCGCGTGATTCCGCGCCTGTAGACCCCTCGCCGAACCCGCGCATACAGGGGGCATGACTGCTACTGCTCTCGATGCGATTCGACTCGCCCTGTCCCTGCCCCCTGGCACCCGCCCTACGCCTGAGCAGCGTGCGAAGCTGCGCGGTTTCGAGGGGTGGGGGCCGCTCGCGAAGGCGTTCGACACGACCCCGGAGGGGAAGTGGCTGCAGATCGCCGACGATCTCGACGACCTCCTCAGCGAGGAAGCGTTCGCGCATGCCCGCGATCAGGTCGACACGTCGTTCTTCACCCCGCCGACCGTCACCGACGCCCTGTTCCGTGTGCTCGCGGCGACTGGCTTCACGGGCGGCAACGCGGTCGAGCTCGGGTGCGGTTCGGGCCTGGTGATCGACGCGACACCGGAGGCGTGGGACGTGTCGTGGACGGCCGTGGAGATCGATCCGACCTCGGCGCGCATCGCGTCGCTGTTGAACCCGGACGCGAAGATCCACACCGGGAGGCTCGAAGAGACTGCGCTTGCGGATGGGCAGGCGGATGCGGTGGTGGGGAACGTGCCGTTCTCGTCGGCGCGCGTGCATGACCCGTCGCACGACTTCTACGGGAACCTGCATGGCTACTTCTTCCACCGGGCGATGCTCGCGCTGCGTCCGGGCGGATACGCCGTCCTGATCACGTCGCGGCACATGCTCGACGGTGGGGATCTGGCGAAGCTCGTCCGCGGGTCGGAGGATGTCGCGTTCATCGGTGCCGTCAGGCTCCCGTCGGGAGTGTTCCCGGGGACGGAGGTTCCGGCGGACATCGTCGTGTTGCGTCGGAACGATGAGGTGCACACGGTCGCCCCGTACCGGTTCGCGGGCGACTTCGAACTGGCCCCGGGACAGTACCGGGAGATGGACATGCGGCCGATGGTCGGCGGCGGCACGTATGACGCCCAGCCGATCTCCCGCTACTGGGAGGGCCGCACCGGGCAGATCGCGGGCGTCCACGAGGCGACAGGCGCCTACCAGATGCCACTTCGGGTGAAGGCGACGAACCCGGTCGTGGCGATCGGGAAGGCGGTCGCCGAGCTGATTGACAGCGGCCTGCCCGCGTTCACGCCCCGCCAGGCCGGCGACGACCTGTCCGACGTGATCCTCGAATCCCCGCTCGGGCACGCCGAGGGCTCCTTCCAGGTGTGGGAGGACGGGCAGATCGTGAAGATCACCGACGGCCAGTACAAGCCGGTGCGTGCCAGCGAGGAACTGCGGGCACTGATCACGCTGCGGGACATCGCCGTGGAACTGGTCGACCTCGAAGCCGAATACGACCTCGACGATGACGCGCTCGTCCCGATCCGGGAAGTCGCCCTCGACCAGTACGAGGCGTACGTCGCCGAGTACGGGCCGCTGAACCGGGGAACGCTCGTGGAAGGCAAGGTCGACCCGGAGACGGGCCTTCCCGCCCTGTCGTGGCGGCGCCCGCCGATGGCGGGGTTCCGTTCCGACCCGGCGTCGTCGCTGGTGTTCGCGCTCGAGGTATTCGATCAGGACACCGGCGAGGCGGCACCGGCACCGATCCTCACGCGGCGCGTGAACCGCCGCCCCGTGCACGTCGACCGGGTCGATACCGCCGCGGAGGCCGTGTCGGTGTCGCTCGGGGAGTCGGGACGCATCGACCTCGACCGGATCCGGGACTTGCTCGCCCTGCCCGATGAGGAGGCGACGCGTGCCGCCCTGTCGGGCTTGGTGTTCTGGGATGAGCGGGGCGAGTGCGTGTCGGCGGCGGAGTATCTGTCCGGTGATGTGCGTGCGAAGCTCGCCCGCGCCGAGGCGGCGGGCCTGACCGAGAACGCGGAGGCTCTGCGCGGCGTGGTGCCGGATGATCTCGGCCCGTTGGACATCACGATCACGCCGTCGAATCCGCTGATCACTGCCGCGGATGTGGAGGCGTTCATGCGGGACGATCTCGGCTTCCGGGCCGTGAGCGTGTCGGTGGAGGGTACGTCGCGCGTGTGGGACGTGAACCCGCGGCACTGCTGGGGAGAGTCGTCGGAGGCGCGGATGAACTTCGCGACGCCGGACATGGAGCTGGCGAAGATCGTCGAGCACATGCTGATGTCGCGCCTGCCGGAGGTGAAGGATCGCGTCGTCACCGAGGACGGTGAGCGGTATGTGAAGAACCCGTCGAAGTCGGCCGCGGCCGCGGAGAAGGTCGCCCTCCTTGCGGATCGGTTCACGACGTGGCTGTGGGAGGACAAGGAGCGTGCTGAGCGCATCTGCGGCGAGTACAACGCCCGGTTCAATGCGCACGTGCCGCGCGTGTACACGGGGGAGGGGTTCACGTTCCCTGGCCTGGCGGACACGTTCACGCCGTACACGCATCAGCGGGCCGCTGTGGAGCGCATCGTCACGAGTGAGCGGGCGTTCATCGCTCACCCCGTGGGCGCCGGTAAGACGGCAAGCATGCTCATGTCTGCGATGACGCTCAAGCAGCTCGGGCTCATCACCAGGGGCGCGTGTGTTGTACCAAACCATCTCTTGGACCAGATCGCGCGGGAGGCTCAGCAGCTCTACCCGACGGGCCGGTTCCTGATCGCCAGCCGCGACGATCTCACGAAGGATGCCCGGCGCCTGTTCGCCGCCCGGTGCGCGACCGGCAACTGGGATGCGGTGATCATGACGCACGCCGCGTTCACGTCGATTCCTGTCCACCCGGACACGGAGGAGGCGTACCTGGCGCGGGAGAAGGCCGCGAAGCGTGAGGCGATGATCGACGCCGAGGCCGGTTCGAAGGGCGCGAAGGCGATCGCTCGGGCGATGAAGTCCGTAGAGGCGAAGATCGGCCGTCTGCGCGACGGCGTCGGCGACAGCGAGGGAACCGTGTGGTTCGATCAGCTCGGCATCGACTGGCTCGCCGTCGACGAGGCGCACCTGTTCCGGCGTCTCGACACGGGATCCACGAACCGCGATTCGGGGTTCGGGTCGGGAGTGTCCAAGCGGGCCACCGACCTGCACGTGAAGATCGAAGCTCTCGCCGAGAAGCACCCCGGAAAGCCCATCGTCGGCCTGTTCTCCGGGACGCCGTTCAGCAACACGCTCGCCGAGATGTGGGTGTGGCAGCGCATGCTGCAGCCGGACGTGCTCGACCAGATGGGGCTGACGAGCTTCGACGCGTGGACGGGATCGTTCATCCGGTACGAGTCGAACATCGAAGTCGCCCCGGACGGTTCCGGGTTCCGCATGTACCGCCGCCCCGTCGGGGTCGTCAACGCGCCCGAGCTCAAGACGATGTTCGGGCAGGTCGCCGACATCCTCGACCCGGCCTCGCTGGGCCTCGCACGTCCCGACAGCACTGAGCACACCGTGATCGTGGATCCGTCGCCGGAGCAGGCCGAATACGTGAAGGGGCTCGCCGCGCGTGCCGACGCGATCCGCGGCAACAGCCCCACCCCTGATGGTGCCCCCGAGGAGGACAACATGCTCCTCATCTGCGGTGACGGGCGGTCTGTCGCGGTGGATCCGCGGCTGCGCGGCATCGACGAGGAGTCGACGAAGCTGGCCCGTGCCGCCGAACTGATCGCTGACGCGCACCACGAGCAGGCAGAGCGCCGGTTCGGGCAGTCCCAGACGCCCGGCGCCTTCCAACTGGTGTTCCTCGACCAGGGCACACCGAAGCCGGACACGTCGGCGTCCTACGGGCGTCTGCGGGCGATGCTCGTCGCCCGCGGCATCCCCGCCGAGCAGATTCGGTTCGTGCACGACGCGAAGACCGACAAGGCCCGTGCCGCCCTGTTCGCGTCCTGCCGAGACGGTTCCGTGTCGGTGCTGATCGGGTCGACGCCGAAGCTCGGCATGGGGACGAACATTCAGACGCGCCTCACGCACATCTGGCATCTGGATGCGCCGTGGCTGCCCGCTGACATGATCCAGCGCGACGGCCGCGGCATCCGCCCCGGGAACTTCGCCGGACACGTCACGATCACCCGCCTCGCCACCGAAGGTTCGTTCGATTCCGTCATGTACCAGGCGATCCAGCGGAAGTCTCAGTCGTTCGACGCGCTGTACGCGACCGGCGCGACCGCGCGCGAGATCGAGGACGTGTCACAGGCGACTCTTTCGTTCGCTGAGGTGAAGGCCCTCGCCAGCGGAAACCCGCTTCTGCTTGAGCAGGCGAAGGTGCGCGCCGAGGTGAAGCGCCTGCAGATGCTCCGTTCGGTTCACCTGCAGTCGGTCAGCGAGGCACGCCAGCGTGCCGACTTCGCCGAACAGCGGGCACGGTCGCTGCGCAACGAGGCGGCGCTTCTCGACACCGCCGCCCCTGCCGCAACCGCCCAGGACGACGGCGAGAAGCCCGGACTGGTGCGGCTCGCTGAGCGGCACCTGGCGGGCTCGTGGGCGGTCGCCCCCTGGCGGGGCTTCCGTCTCGACCACGGGCGGGCCGGAACGGTGCGGCTCGCACACGAGGGGCGCACGCTCGGCCACGTCGACATCCCCGCGAAGGTCGACCGGCGCGGCGCCGACGGTGTCGCCCGATACCTCGCCGGCCAGGTGAACACCCTCATCGACGAGATGGAGGAGCGGGCGGCGAAGCACCGCGCACGGGCTGTGGAGCTCGACGAGCAGGCCGCAGACGCTCGCGCCGCTGTGGAACGGGCCGTGTTCGACAGTGAGGACGCCCTGCAGACGGCTCTCGCCGAGGCGGCACGCATCGACACGCTCATCGCCAGCGAGGTCACCGGCGCCGGCGTGCAGGCCGCATGACGCGCACGTAGAGCCCCGCCGGGGGCAACGCGAGACGCCTACCGCCAGATCGTGGCGGTAGGCGTCTCGCCTGTGCCGCTGGATCCTGGCGCTGGGGCGCTCGATTCTGGCGGTAGGTGCCCCGGACAGTTCCGGGGGCGGGATGGTCAGACGGTGAGCGTGTCGACCTCGACCTCCGCAGACTGGTCGCCTGCGATCTGCAGGCGGTTGAGGCGCACCATCATCCGCATCAGGAGCGTCTTCGCGGCGTGACGGTCGGCGAGGAACGTCGCCATCAGCTCGTCGAAGTCAGGCAGGTGGAGCGAGGGCAGGTTCTCGGTCGGGCTGTACGCGGTCGCGACTGCCCGCACGGACGCGTTCTTCCCCGTCAGATTCACGAGCAGCTCGATGTCGTCGGTGCGGGGGCACATGGCGAACCGGAACATGAAGCGCACGTCGTCGCGGTAGTGCTCCGAGACGAAATCGCCGCTGATCGTGGCCGTGATGGCCATATCGGGCGAGTCAGCGTGGGGCTGGACGGTGATCGTGTCGTCGCACTTCCAGACGTCGTCGAACAGGGCCTTGAGGCTGGTGATGGTGTCGTTCATGTTCGTCTTCATGCGCGGCTCACGGGGACTGTGCCGGGCCCCTATTCGGCGGACACTGCCCGTCGTACGGTGGCCGTATGTGTGGACGATACGCGCTGTCGGATTGTCTGAGCATTAATCACTGGATGCAACAGCCAGGTCGCTCACGGCTGTTGGCGTG
>JBQGOU010000126.1:0-8830 GCA_052086865.1 Cellulomonadaceae bacterium | reverse complement strand
TTTCTCTAAGCCGTCCGCCGGTCGGGACCACACCCCCATGAAATCCCGAGGCTAGCTCGTCCCCAGCGCCATCGCCGGCCAACGGCAGGTTCTCTACGGCGTACGCCCCTGCCTCCGCGTCGTACACCGACGCGGACATGTCGGAGAGCACCAAGATCGAGCTGTCGGCGGGCTCCCACGGTGCTGCCGATTGGGTAGGCGCTGGGTCTACCTCAGGACCGCCTGCGTCGCCGCCGTCGCTGCACCCTGCCAGCGCTAGCGCAAGCACGGCCACTGCGCCCACCCCTGCCGTGTAGTTCTTTGCCATCGCAGTCCTTTCGATTGTTCGTTGCAGCATGCAGACAACAGCACGCTATCAAACTGGACTGGTGCGAGTGGACTCACTTGCATGGACGGCCGACGACGCGCGCCGCTTGGGAAGCAGTATTAAGCGCCTCAGAGAAGCGCGCGGACTGACGCAAGAGCAGGTTGCGTACACCGCTGGCCTCACCCGCGCGCATTACGCGCTGATTGAGACCGGGCAGTCGTCGTCCAGGCGAGCGGGTACGCACGCGAACCCGAAACTTTCCACGGTGGCCGCCATCGCTGCGGTGCTCGACATACCCATGACCGAACTGTATGACTTTGGTGCTGAGCCCCACTCGCAAGCAGCACAGACGGCCCGCACGATCCTAGATCCTGGTCCACACCCCATCGAAGGCGGCAGCCCTTCCCGATGAGGCCTTTCGACGGAGGCCGTGAGAGCGACCCTCGGGCGTGTCCACACCTCGACCCCGAGAGCGCAGCGCAGTCTGTCATGACACGATCAATAGAAAACCGTTCTCAACCAGGGAGGAAACACGATGGCCGACGACGCTCGGGTAACTATCCTCGGGGTGGCAGACGACGGGTCTGCGGCGCTGTACTACTACGGGGCCACGCGCACCGGTTCCGATGTCTCGCTCACGCCCCAGGGCTCCGACGAGCATCCCACCACGGAGAGCGCGCGGGCGGTGATCGACAGGGCGCGCGATGCTGTGAGCGATTACACCGCTGGCCCTGACCTCTCGCAGCTCGCGGCCACCGACGCCGACCGCTACCGGCAGACAGAAGCGAAGCTGCTCGCTGCGGCGAAGAAGGACACGCCGATCCCGGGAGGGCTCAACGCTCTGCTCATGGTGGCCCCGTTCCTCGAATCGGAGACCCAGGGCGCTGCCGTCCTGGAACCGGATGATGCATCGGGGCTTTTCGTAGACGAGCGCATCAGTGGGTTCGGCGTGGATGCGGCATCACTGCCCTCGTTGCCCTGGGGTAGGGCTCCCAACCTAATTGTGATCCCGAGGTGATGGTGTGATATGGGGGCCACGAATGGGGGTTCGGGCCCCCCTTCTCTTGCCCGGTCTACCTGGTCACCAGGCGGTACAGCGGCCAGACGACGAGGACGATGAGGAGTATCGCCTCCTCGATGAAGTTCAGGCGATGGCTTACTTCTGAGAACGACGAGTAGAGGATGACTGCGAGGGCGAGTACGGCGCGGGCGGGCCGGTCCGCGCGTCTGCCCAGGAACCAGACCCCAACCAGGCCGACCGCCGCGTGCAGCAGGATCGCCAGCGGCCCCATCGCTAGGGAAGCGTCTCCCCACTTTGTGGGTTCCAGTGCGCCATCCCAGGCGTGTAGGAAGCGAGCGACCGCGCCTGCGACGATGAGCGCTCCGCCGATGGAGAGGAACCAGCGGAGTGGGTGTACTACGCGCTCGGTTGATCGCGCTGCCGGGGTCGTGGGCGTCGCCGCGGTAGTGCGGCGCTCGTCCCGTCCCGGCGTGGGTGAGCACTGCGCGGGCTCCGAATGGGGTGGTGCCGGGGGCGTCTCTGGCTGCGGGCTGGCCTGGCTGGGTGTGCCGGTGCCGCCCGCGAGTAGGAGGTCACGAGCGGCGTTCACGCGCACGGCCTCGGTGGCGCGTCGCGCGGCGTCGTCGCCGTCTGTGGCGAGGTCGGGGTGAGTCGCCTGGATGCGCGCGCGGTAGGCGCGTTTGACCTCGTCCGGGGTCGCTGCGGGCGCCAGGCCAAGGGTGTTGAGCGCTTCTACAAGCGTCACGGGGGTCTCCCTTTCTCAGGCGGCGCGCCCGCGCCCGAGCCCGCGGCGGCGTGACTGTACGCGGTCGCGCTCCTGGGCGAGCTGCTGCGTCTGGCGACGCTGTGCGATCTGGCGGTCTCGGGCATCGTCACGGGCATGGCGCTGGTCACGCTCACGCATGCGCAGGGCCATCTCGTCCTGCTGCTCGCGTGGCAGGCTCGGGTGGCGCTTGGCCACCCATTCCCGCTCTGCATCGGAGACCGGCTGAGAGACCACGCGGACCGGCTCGGCGGTGTTGCTGCGGTGCATTGCAGTGGCCAACGACTCTGCTGCCTCGGTCTCGTCGGCTCCGCCGACCACGAGAATCCGGTTCTCCTGACGCCCACGGCTGACCGACGGATAGACCATGTGCCGGTCCACATGCGGGGACTTCGCGTCATGGATGTACAGTGCCCGGTCCACGGTTGCCCCCTGCGCCTTGTGGCTGGTGCTGCTGTAGGCGAGGGAGAGCTTTCCCTCGTTAAGGTCCTTCCGGGTCATCGACGTCTTGAACGTTCGTCCGCGCTCGTCGGTCATCTGCACGGTGACGCCACCACGCGCACTCACGGCGACTACCTCGCCAGTCATGCCGTTGCGTAGGCCACGGCGGGTGTCGTTCTGCCGCACCATGACCGGCTCACCCTTCTGCGCCTGCTGGGTCTGGCCCTCGCCCAGGTCGAGCGTCGCGGTCTTCGCATCGGCTCGCATCGCCTTGTCGTCCGGGTCCGCGATGCGCCGTTCCTGGATGCGCTGTGCCACCTGCACCTGCTGGGCGCGAGTCGCGGTGAGCACGAGGGTGTCCTGGTCGCCGCGGCGGCTCATGTACCAGTCGGCTGCCTGTTCTGCGGCGAGGTCCATATCGGCGCGCTTGTCGGAGGCTTCCGCACGACCGTCTGCGATAGCGCGGGACACGTCTTCGTCACCGATGTGGCCCACACGCCCCTGTGCCCGGTAGGTGTCCACCAGTGCTCGGGCCGCATCGTGGGTCTCGGCGGTGTCGGTGTAGTCGAGCCCGCGCATCGAGAGCTGGGCTTCGCGCTCCCATTCCTGCCGTGCCCGGCGCGTCTCAGCGAGCTGCACGGGCTGCACCTCGTCCAGCAGGGCGCGGTATGCGCCTGAACGTCCGATACCGCCGAGTTGCGCGGTGTCACCCACCATGACGAGTTGGACGTTGCGGTGCTCGCGGGCATAGTCCAGTAGACGCCCGAGGTGCTGGTTGTTCGTCATCGCGGCTTCGTCCACGATGATGACCTGCGGCCTGTCGTGGTCGATCTTGACCACGGTTTCGGGCTGCTCGGCTGCCTCCGCGATGAGTTGCGTGCGCCATTGGTGCAGCTCCGAGCGATCTCCGATGTCTGTCCACCGGGCGAGCTTGTCCATCTGCTCGACGTGAGAACGGGTCTGCTGGGTGAGCTTTGCATCGGCCTTCGTCGGCAGGGACTCGACCCAACGCGCCATCTCGCGCTCTGCCTTCTCACGCTGCCGGTCGGTCTTGGCTTCGCGCTGGTGCATGCGGATCGTGTGATAGTCGTCGGCCTGCTCAGCGGTGAGGCCCTGCCCCCAGTAGCCCGACTCGAAAACTCCCTTGGAATGGTGGGGGTTGTCTTCGTCGGCGGCGCGCATCGTCGCCTTCTGGAAACTCATGGCGCGATCCGCGCCGATTTCAGCGGCAAGATCGGCGGCGGTGTCTGTCTGCGTGGACAGGACCGTGACCTGCGCCCCCGCCCCATGGGCCAGCTCCGCAATCGTCTCCGCGACGCGGCTCTTGCCGCCGCCGGCGGGGCCGTCGCAGGTGATGAGTCGCTGCCCGGTGAGATACGCGCCCACGAGCTGTTCCTGGTCCTCCGAGACCCTATGTGAGTTCACAACCGTGGCGGCGGCCCTCAGATTCGTTTCTCTGATCGCGGGCACGGTGTCGTCCGCGAGCTGCTGCCCGGTCGCCACGATGTGCTGCTGCTCCTGCACGATCTCGGAAGTCGTGAACCTCCGCGTTTTCTCCGCCCAGCGGTCGCCTACCCGCTCGGCTTCCTCGCGCTCCTGCATCAGGACCGCGCCACGGGTGAGGTAGTCGTCCACGGTCTCGGCAATCTCGGATGTACTCACACCTGTCGGGGCCAGATGAAGGGCGGCCGCGTGCGCTTCCTTAGTGGAGAACGCTGCGGCATCCTTCGTGAGGTGCTCGGCCAGTTCGGCGGTGAACCGGGCCTGCTCGACCTCGCCCCACTCGGCCACAGGAGCGTGCTGTGCCTGCTGTGTGGCGGCCTGTGCTCCGCCGAGCAGGCGTGCCCCGTCCGGGGTGGTCGGGTCTGCTGCCCAGCGCTCGCGTGCGACGTGCTCGGGCTCCTCCGCCTTCGAGACGCGGGTGTCCAGTGCAGCGGCTTGCGGAGTGGTCCCCGAATCCAGCCATTGCCCGTAGACCTCGGCGCGGCGCGTCTCGGCGTCGGTGAGGGCCTCGCCTGCCTCGAGGGCCTGGTGCGACTCCTTGAACAGGTGGCGGGCACTGCCCATGACCTGTTCCAGGCGTTCCTTCTCCTGCGTGCGCTCGGTGATCGTCTCGTTGATCGCGTTACGGCGTGAGCTGTAGCGCTCGATGAGTTGCGGGGCGATGCCGGGGACCACGGTGCGCTGTCCCTTCTCGTCCAGCTCCAGGCCCACGCCGACCTCTTGGCGCAGGTTCGCGTCTAGGGCTCGCAGGTAGCTCGCGTTGATCGCGGCAGACGCTCCATGCCACGCCTGGGAGTCCATGGTGGTGCGGCGTCCGTCCTCGTTGCTGACAACGTAGGCGGAGACGAGGGTGTGGGTGTGGAGCTGAGGGTCGCCTGCCCGAGATGTCATCTCGGTGATCTGCGCCGCTTCGGTCAGCTCGGCCGCCTGATGGACCACGCCGTCCTTACCGCGCCGGGCCACGACCGCCCCGTTTTCCTGCGCCCAGTCCAACGCTTGCGCGGCAGCCTCCTGATGCGCTCGGATGACGGCCTCGGCGGTCCGATCATCGCAGAACGCGGCCAGCAGCGAGACGCCCTTGGGAGCGCTCAGCGTCGTGTCGAAAGCGGTCACGGCATTCTCGTTCCGCTCCGGTGCTGCCCACACCTGCCGGGCGTAGTCGGCAGCATCGCCGGTTAGCTCTGCGCCGGTCTCGGGGTGCAGTCCCGCACGCATCGAGGCGAGAACGTTGGGTGTTATCTCGCCCGTGTACCCGGCGAGCTTCGCGGCCTTCTTGATCTCCTGCGGTGCTGGGTCTCCTAGGTTCTGCCCTGCCTCGTCCGCGCCCAAGAACAGCGCCTCCAACTGCGTCCCGGTGATCGCTTCTCCGGCACGGTCGCCGCGAATCCAAACACGTCGCCCGTCCGGGTCGGCGTCGTCCGCGGCGTAGTAGGCGGTGGCCCCGGCGACGCGATCCGAGGCGATAGCGGCACGCTCCTTCACCTCCGCTCTGTCCGGGTCTCTGCCATCGTGCATAGCTTCCTCGCGGGCCACTTGGATGCGTGCGAGCATCATCAGCTCGTCCGCGGACTTGTCCGCGTGTTCGGGGTCCATCGCGAGGTCAGCGACTCTCTCCGACGCCTTGTTCGCGTAGTAGTCGGCCAAGGCCTTCGCCTGGCCCGCCTTGATGGTTGCAATTGATGCGGCCACTGCCGTCCTCCTCAAATCGTCCCTCCTGGCACCGTGCCGAGGAGTTGTGTGGACGTATGAGGACCGTGTGCGCGAACGCTGGCCGTGCAAGCCGCCGCAGGCGGATGCCAGCGTGTGTAGAGAAAAAGAGGGGCTAGAGGAGGAATGGGGCTGAGAGCCAGGAGACGAGAGAAATGGGCCGTATCTGACTGGTGGAGGGCAAAGAGGAGGGACCTGAATCGAAGCGTGACTAAGGAGGGGTTGTGTAGTCATACAGCGCTCTAACGGTCTGGGGAGTCATCGGCACGGTGCAGATGACGAAAGACCAACCGAAGGAGTCATCATCATCTCCACGACTAGGACCCTGAGCGTCCATCCCCAGACTCGACGGGCTGCGCAGATCGCAGCCGCGCGAGCATCACAACGTCTGCACCTCTCGGTGGGTGATGCGCTGGACACGCTGGCGCAGACTCGCCCCGAGCTGACCGCCATCCCGCCACTGGATTCGCGACGGGTGACCATCGTCGCGACTGCTTCACCAGACACCTGGACACAGCTCGACGCCCTGCGCGCCACGCAGACGCTCACCTGGGACCACCTGGTGCGCGCCGCACTCGACCTGCACAAAGCAGGAGGTGACGCACGATGAAGAAGCCCTGGCGCTACATCTGGTGGGCCGTGATCGCAGCCGCAGTCTTCGCCGCGGGCGACGAGCTGTACGCAGCCGTCCGGTTCGGTGCTCCCATTGACTGGTCCCTGATGCGTCTAGCAGGCATCGTGATCGTCGCCCAGTGCGTCATCTACGCCGTAAAGCACCCCGGCAAGGCGCGCAAGCTCAGCGCGAAGATGGCCGGCCTCATCTGTCGCGGCGTACGCGTCGTGTTCGCCGGGCTCTCGTTGCTAGCGAGCAAGGCCCATGCCGCCGTAACGAAGCGCACCGCCGACAAGGAGGTGCTCGATGAGTTGGACTGATCTTCTTCTGTGGCTCCTCACTGGCACTGTCCTCCTCTGCATCGGTGTTGTGATCGCGTGGTGGACGCATCGGCGACGTATCGCAGCACGCGAGGCTAAGCGGGCGCAGCACACGGTGAGCGGATCGCGCGATATGCTCGGCCAGCGTGAAATCGCCGTGCGCCAGATGACGCGCGAGGACCGCATCGTGTTCGGTTGCCTCGTGGATGTCGCCAGTGAGCCGGTGATGACGGATCGCCTCGTCATGGACGACACCGATGCGCCTGTCGAAGTGCTGGGCGCGCCCGGCTCGGGCAAGAGCATCGCGGCACTGTCTCCGGCCATCGTGCGCCATCGAGGCCCCGCGCTCGTATCCACCACCAAGACAGACCTAGCACGCGGCACCATCGGGGCACGTGCGATTACCACGGCGCCCGTCATTTTCGACCCGGCTGCGGATCTGGCAAAGTCACCGGCGCTGCGAGATCAGGTACGCGTGTGGACGCCGATCACCGAGGGCGTCACATGGGCGCGCGCTCAGCGTACCTCTCACGCGATGCTCACCGCGGTTAAGGGCGCCGAGCAGGGTGGTCAGCAGGCGTTCTTCGTCACCCACTCGACCATTGTTGTCGCGGCGCTGCTCGTCTATCTCCGCGCGCGTCCCGGCAGCAGCCTGCTCGACCTCATCAAGCAGGTGAAGAAACTCGGCGGCAACAATAGCGGTGCTGACGATGGACCGGACGCCTGGGACAGTCTGCTGCACGACCTCGAAGCGGAGCAGGCCAACTACGCTGACGCTGCTGAGCTGGGCGAGGACGCGGCTGTGACGATGAGCGCCGCCCTGGAGCAGGCGCAGTTGGCGTTGGGTCTGACAGCCGCTGCGGCGCGAGCGGAGGAGACGCGCGCAGGCATCCTCGGCTCGGTCGCCCAGGTCATCGAGGGCCTGATCCTCGCCGGTAGCGTCGTCCGCCAGTCCTGGGATGACAAGACTACGCTGCGACTGGACACCATGCCCGAGATGCACACCCTGTATCTGATCTGCCCCACGCCGGACTATCGGCCTCTCACGAACGCTTTGCTGGGCGCGTACGTCGAGGAGCTGCAACGGCGGGCATCGGCCCACGGGGGCGCGCTGCCCGTGCAGCACCTCGTAGTCCTGGATGAGCTGGTGCACTGCACACCGCACCGCGACCTGCAATCGTGGGCGGCCAACCTCGCCCGCTCCGCCCGCGTGAAATTCCTGCTCTGCACCCAGTCGGTCTCCGACCTCATCGGCGTCTACGGGCGCGAGGGCGCGGCCTCCATCCGCAACGCCTGCTCGGGCGGACACGTCCTATTCGCCGCCACGACCGACTCTGAGACCCTGCGTGCGTACAGTGAGCTGGCGGGCAAGCGAGAACTTGTGCAGGAACAGTCCGTGAGCATCTCGGTCACTAAGTCCAACAACTACTCCGGGGCTGTTAAGGGGATGCTGCGTGACGGGTCGAGCACGTCCAAGACCACACAGCGCTCCCGCAACCTCGTGGAAAAGGACGCGGCCACCCCGGCGCGGTTGGCCGCCATGCAGACGTTCCATGCGCTCGTCTGGTTGCCAGGCCGCCCGGATGTGCCCGGCGGCACCGTGCAGGTCCGAGCGACCCCCTTGTTCGAGGACCCGGACCTGATGGCCGCCGCTCAGGGTGACCGCGCCGCTCTGGCTCGCGTCCAGCGCCTACCCGACACGTCCGCCTGGGAGACGGCATCACCGGGGCCCCGTTTGGTCGAGGAAGAGGACGAGTTGGGCGAGGCCGCATAGCGCTCACGGTCAAGGGCACCGCCTGGGACTCAGGCGGTGCCCTACCCGAGGAGAACACCCGATGCCCACCACAGAACTCGCACCCGTTGACACCGCCATCTATCACGCTGCCGATCAAGCGTACGACGCACTGCGTGCCGCATCCCTGCGCGTGCCCGGACTCATCACCGCTGCTATCGAGCGCGGGGACCGGACGGCCACTGCGGACCTGGCGAAGCGCCTACGGGACATCGAGAAGTCGGCTGCACGACTGCGCGAAATGCTGTACCCGACCGCGGTTGTGTCCGATCCGCTGCCCAGCACAGTGGAGGAGTGGGCGTAGCCCCTCCTTAGCCTCGGGATTTCATGGGGGTGTGGTCCCGACCGGCGGACGGCTTAGAG
>JBQGOU010000125.1:8541-8872 GCA_052086865.1 Cellulomonadaceae bacterium | reverse complement strand
CGTGATTGAGCCCGGGATGGTCTTCACGATCGAGCCGGGGCTGTACTTCAAGTCCGACGACGAGTTGGTGCCCGCCGAGCTGCGCGGCATCGGGGTCCGCATCGAGGACGATGTGCTGATCACGGCCGAGGGCAACGAGAACCTCACGGCGGCGCTGCCGCGCCGCCCGGACGAGGTCGAGGCATGGATGGCCGCGCTGGCCGAGTAGCCCCGGCGCTCCCCTCTGCCGGGCCGCCCGGGCCACCCCTCGGACGCTGGTTTCGCGTGTCCGAGGGTGGCGGGGGGGGGGGGCCCCCCCCCCGGCCGGGGCGGGGCCCCCGCAAGACCCCCC
>JBQGOU010000125.1:3974-8531 GCA_052086865.1 Cellulomonadaceae bacterium | reverse complement strand
CCCGGGCGCTCCCCTCGGCGGGGCCGCCCGGGCCCCCCCTGGGAGGGTGGTTGCGCGTGTCCGTGGGGGGGGTCGGGTGCTGCAGCCCGCGACGCCAGTTCCGGACACGCGAACTCACCGCCGCGGACCGGCGTGGGTCCGCTACTTGGTGGGCGGGTCCTGCGGGGTCGTGGCGTCGGAGCCGTCGGCCTTCGGAGTGCTCTGCGCGGCGTCGGGGACGTCCTGCGAACGCACGCCGTAGCGCGGGCGACCGTCCGGGGTGACGTACATCGAGTCCGGGCGCGAGGACGGCGCCGCAGAACCGGACGACGGGGCGGCGGGGTCCTGTCCGGGGGCCGCCGGCGACGACGTCGGGGCGTGTCCCGGAGCAGGAGCGGCCGAGGCGACGTGCCGTCCGGCACTTCCTGCCTCCTGCAGGATCTGACGCGCCGGCCCGGCCTTGTCCCCGGCGCACAGCACCGAGTAGGAGGCAGCGACGATCTGGCTCTGCGAGGTGAAGTCGCGCTTGCCGCCGGTGAACGTGTAGGAGATCAGGGAGAACAACGCCCCGAACCCCGCGCCCAGGGCGATGGCCGCGAAGACGCCCGGTCCCGCCTCGGCCCCGCCGAACATGAACAGCAGCAGGCCGACGAACAGGCCGAACCACGCCCCGGCGGCCAGGCCGGCAAGCACGACCCGGCCGTACGTCAGCCGCCCGGTGACCCGTTCGACCATCTTGAGATCGTTGCCGACGATCGTCACGTACTGCACGGGGAACGCCTTGTCCGAGAGCACGTCAACGGCCTTCTGCGCCTCGAGATACGTGGGGAAGCTCGCGATCTCGACGCCGTCGGGCAGGGTCGGCACGGTCAGCTTCCGCGCGGAGTTGGACATGTTGGGCTGGCTCATGACACCAGTCTGCCGCATCCGGTCCCTGTGGTGCGTAGGCTTGGGCATCGTGAGCGCCGTCGGAACGAAGGTCTTTGTCGCGCGTCTGGCCGGAACATCAGTCTTCGACCCTCTCGGGGACATGGTCGGCCGGGTGCGCGACGTCGTCGTGCTCATCCGCACCAAGGGCGCCCCCCGCGCCGTGGGGCTCGTCGTCGAGGTGCCGGGCCGGCGCCGGGTGTTCCTCCCCCTGACCCGCGTGACCAGCATCGACCGGGGCCAGGTCATCAGCACCGGCCTGGTCAACCTGCGCCGCTTCGAGCAGCGTGCCCTGGAGACGCTCGTGGTCGCCGAGCTGCTGGACCGCCGGGTCGAGCTCGTCGACGGCACGGGCAGCGCGACGATCGAGGACGTCGGTATCGAGCACCAGCGCACGGGCGACTGGCTCGTCACGAAGCTGTTCGTGCGTCGCAGTCCCGTCGGCAAGTCGGCGCTCGGTCTGCGCCGCCGCGGGCCGAGCGAGGTCATCGGCGTCGACGAGGTCGTCACGCTGTCCTCCTCGCACGCCCAGGGGGCAGCCCGCCTGCTCGCCGCGTACGACGACCTCAAGCCGGCGGACCTGGCGGACATCCTGCACGACCTGGGTGAGACCCGCCGCTCGGAGGTGGCGCACGCTCTGGACGACGAACGGCTCGCGGACGTCCTCGAGGAGCTGCCCGAGGACGACCGGGTCTCGATCCTGTCCGACCTGGAGGCCAACCGCGCCGCCGACGTGCTCGAGGCCATGCAGCCCGACGATGCCGCGGACCTGCTGCACGAGATGCCGGTCGCCCGCGCCGCCGAGCTGCTCGAGCTCATGGAGCCCGAGGACGCCCGGGACATGCGCCGGCTGCTGTCCTATGGCGAGAATACCGCCGGTGGACTCATGACGACCGAGCCCGTGATCCTGGGCCCCGAGACACCGATCGCTGCCGCGATGGCCCACATCCGGCGCCAGGACCTGCCGCCCGCGCTGGCCTCCATGGTCTTCGTGGTGCGCCCGCCGCTGGAGACGCCCACGGGCCGGTTCCTCGGCGTCGTGCACTTCCAGAAGATGCTGCGCGAGCCCCCGCACGAGCCCCTCGGTTCCGTCCTCGACAACGACATCGAGCACGTCGCCCCGGACGGTTCGCTGTCCCAGGTGTCCCGGCTGCTGGCGACGTACAACCTGCTGGCACTGCCGGTGCTGGACTCCGAGCGCCGCCTGCTCGGTGCCATCAGCATCGACGACGTCCTGGACCATCTGCTGCCCGAGGACTGGCGTGAGACGGACCATCTGAGCGAGGAGGTGAGCGGGCAGTGAGCGAACGGCTGGATCAGCCCAAGGAGACCCGGCGCGGGCTGTGGCGGCGCCACCCGCAGACCTCACCGGACCGCTTCGGCCGGATCTCCGAGGGGATCGCCCGGTTCATGGGCACCCCCACCTTCCTGCTGTACCTGACGGTGTTCTGCGCCCTGTGGCTGGGGTGGAACACGGCGCTGCCCGACTCCCTGCGCTTCGACTCCGCGGCACTCGGGTTCACCGCGCTGACGCTGATGCTGTCGCTGCAGGCCTCCTACTCGGCTCCCCTGATCCTGCTCGCCCAGAACCGGCAGGCCGACCGGGACCGGGTGGGCGCCGAACAGGACCGTCAGCGCGCCGAGCGCAACCTCGCGGACACCGAGTTCCTCGCCCGGGAGGTGGCCGCACTGCGCATCGCCCTCAGCGAGGTCGCCACCCGCGACTTCGTGCGCTCCGAGCTGCGCAACCTCCTCGAGGAGCTGCAGGCCGGGGACGCGGAGCCCGAGCCCGACGACGCGTCCGTGTCGCCCCGGGACGACACGGCCCGGAGCACCCCGAGCCCAGACGACAAGAGCTGAGATGACGACCCACCCGCAGCCCAGCCCCGATCAGGTGCGCGCAGCCCTGAACCGCGTGATCGACCCGGAGATCCGCCGCCCCATCACCGAGCTGGGTATGGTGCGCGACGTCGAGGTCGACGGCGGCGCGGTGACCGTGCACATCGACCTGACCACGGCCGGCTGCCCGCTGAAGGCGACGCTGTCGCGCGACACGAGCGCCGTCGTCGGCGAGCTGCCCGGCGTGGAGTCGGTGCGCGTCGAGCTCGGGGTGATGTCCCCCGAGCAGCGCATGCACCTGAAGAAGCAGCTGCGCGGCGGCGACGGGGACCCGGTGATCCCGTTCTCGCGCCCCGACTCGCTGACCAAGGTCTTTGCGGTCGCCTCGGGCAAGGGCGGAGTCGGCAAGTCGTCGGTCACGGCGAACCTCGCGGTGGCGCTCGCCGCGGACGGGCTCAGCGTCGGGGTGGTCGACGCTGACATCTACGGCTTCTCCATCCCGCGGATGCTGGGGGTCACCACCCCGCCCACCCGGGTGGACGACATGCTGCTGCCTCCCATCGCCCACGGGGTCAAGGTCGTCTCGATCGGGATGTTCGTGCCTCCGGGCCAGGCTGTGGTCTGGCGCGGGCCCATGCTCCACCGGGCGTTGCAGCAGTTCCTGGGGGACGTGTTCTGGGGTGACCTGGACGTTCTGCTGCTCGACCTCCCGCCCGGCACGGGCGACATCGCGATCTCCGTGGCCCAGCTGCTGCCGGGCTCCCAGATCGTGCTGGTCACCACGCCCCAGGCGGCCGCCGCCGAGGTCGCGGTGCGCGCCGGCTCGCTCGCCCAGCAGACGACGCAGGGGGTGGCCGGCGTGGTGGAGAACATGTCCTGGCTAGTCCAGCCGGATGGCTCACGGCTAGAGGTGTTCGGCTCCGGCGGCGGAGAGCGGGTCGCCACAAGCCTGAGCGCGACGCTGGGCACCGACGTGCCGCTGCTCGGGCAGGTCCCCCTCGACATCACCCTGCGCGAGGCCGGGGACGCGGGCACGCCTGCGACGCTGTCCCACCCGAGCTCCCCCGCGGCGGTGGCGCTGCGCGAGATCGGGCGCACCCTCGTCGGCGCGCAGCGCGGGCTCGCCGGCCGCAAGCTGCCGATCTCCCCGCTGTAGCGGCCTCCGGTGTCGCAGCTTTCTGGGCCCTGTGTCACGGATTGTGACCCCGGGCCCACCAAAGCGGGCTCGAGGAGTCAGCCGACGTCGTAGGTGACGGTGAGCGGGGCGTGGTCGCTCCAGCGCTGGTCGTAGGCGGGCGCGCGCCCGACGACGGCTTGGCGCGCCGCGGCCGCGAGGTCCGGGGTGGCCAGCTGGTAGTCGATGCGCCACCCGGAGTCGTTGTCGAAGGCCTGGCCGCGGTTGGACCACCACGTGTAGGGGCCCGGGCCGTCGCCGCCCAGGCGCCGGCCCAGGTCCGCGAAGCCGAGCTGGTCGAACCACAGGTCGAGGTAGGCGCGCTCCTCGGGCAGGAAGCCGGCGGACTTGAGGTTGCCCTTCCAGTTCTTGATGTCGACGGTGTGGTGCGCAATGTTCAGGTCGCCGCCGACGACGGCCCGGCCCCCGGCCGCAGCCAGCTCGCGCATGCGCGCGGTCACCTTCTCCAGATGCGCGTACTTGGCGTCCATCTTCGGCGTGCCCGCGGTGCCGGAGTGCAGATAGGCGGAGACGACCGTGACGGCGCCGGCCGAGGTCTCGAGATCGGCTTCCACCCAGCGCCCGGTGTCCACGGGCACCTCGGGCTCACCGTTGCCCAGGCCCACGCGGACGGCGCT
>JBQGOU010000125.1:3603-3964 GCA_052086865.1 Cellulomonadaceae bacterium | reverse complement strand
GCTGAGCGGCAGCCGCGAGGCGATGGCGACGCCGGCGCGGCCTTTGATGTCACAGGCCTGGTGCACCACGTGCCAGTCCGGGCCCAGCAGATCGTGCACGACGTCGTCGGGCGCGCGCACCTCCTGCAGCAGCAGCACGTCGGGGGCCTGGGCGTCGACCCAGTCCCCCATGCCCTTGCGGTAGGCAGCGCGGATTCCGTTGACGTTGGCGGTGGTGATGGTCAGCACGCGGTCCATCCTGCCTCATCACCTCCGACATCCTCTCGGCCGGTGCGTCTAGGGCTCGGGGTCACGGGCGTCGTAGGCGAGGAACCGGCGGTTGCGCCCCACCAGCACCCACAGGCTCACCAGGCACAGCACG
>JBQGOU010000125.1:0-3593 GCA_052086865.1 Cellulomonadaceae bacterium | reverse complement strand
GCATTCGCCCCGAGCATCGTCTCGCCGAGCCGCGGCCCGCCGGCGACGACGACGACGAAGATGCCCTGCAGACGTCCGCGCATCCGGTCCGGCGTCGCGGTCTGCAGGAAGGACTGGCGGAAGACGGCGCTGATGGTGTCCGCCGCGCCGGCCGCGGCGAGCGTCAGCAGCGCGAGGATGAGCGCCAGCCAGACGACGTGGTCCGGTTCGCCTGGCCCGGTCCACACGAGCACGAGCCCGAAGGCGATCACGCTCGCCCCCCAGGCGGTCACCGCCCAGACGATGATCCGGCCCTGCCAGCGCATGCGCGTCAGCCCGCCGGAGAACACGCTCGCGAGGATGCCGCCGACGGCGGTTCCGGTCACCAGCGCGCCCGTGGTCGTCGCACCGCCCCCGAGGTACATGACGCCCACGGCGGGAAACAACACCCGGGGCGAGGCGAAGACCATCGCGCACAGGTCCACCAGGAACGTCATGCGCACGTTGGGCTGCGTCCCGAGGTAGCGCAACCCTTCCAGGACGGCGCTCAGGCCCACCCTGCGGCGAGGGATGGTCGTCTCGCCCGTGTCGTCCGTGTCGTCCGTCTCCGGCAGGATCGGCGGCAGGTGGAACAGCGCCCACAGCGCGAAGAGCATGAGGACGACATCGACGAGGTAGGCGGCCGTGAAACCGAGGCCGGCGACCAGCACCGCACCCAGCATCGGCCCGATGGTGATCGAGAGGTTACCGGCCACGCCTGTCAGGGCGTTCGCGGCGGGCATGAGGTTCGGCGGAAGCAACCGCGGGATGATCGCCGAACGCGCCGGTGAGTTGATCGCGAAGGCGGCCGCCTGCAGTGCCACGAGCACGTAGAGCGCGCCGAGGTTGTCCGCCCCGAGCGCGGCCTGCACCGCGAGACCGACGGTGGTCAGCCACATGACCGTGGTGGCGATCAGCGCCGTCTTGCGCCGGTCGACCTGGTCCACCAGCGCCCCGCCGTACAGCCCGAAGATGATCAGGGGCACGAGCTCGCACAGCCCGATGACCCCGACGGCGAACGTCGAACCGGTCAGGTGGTACGCCTCGAGACCGACGGCGACGACGGTGAGCTGGTGCCCGATCTGGGAGACGCCCAGCCCCAGCCACAGGCGCCGGAAGTCGGCGCTGACGCGCAGCGGCGTCAGGTCCGCGAAGAGGTGGGGCACGCCTGCAGACACTACCGGCCGCAGCGGCCCGTCACCTCGGATCCGGTGGCCCGTGCGGCGCGGTGAGGGGCCGCCTCACCGCGCCCGCACGGTGCGGGGCTAGCTCGACCGCCTGCGGGTGACCACCACGGCCACGACACCGGCCCCGAGCAGCACGACGGCCCCGACGATCAGCCACAGCGGCTCGGCACCGGTGTTCGGCATGGCGCCCGGCGCAGGCGGCGCGCTGGCGTCCGGGCCGGTGCCCGCCCCGCCCGGCGACGTGGTCGCCGGTGGGCCGCTCGGCTCAGGGTCGGTCGGCTCCACCGTGGTCGGCGGGTCAGTCGGCTCCGGGGTCACCGGGGCGTCGAAGGCGAGCACCACCGGGTCGTGGTCGGACGAACGGAACGGCGATGTGTCGTAGAAGAGAACGCCGTGGCTGTTGTACCGGCTGTACTCCAGGGCGATGGACTCCGGGGCGTTGATCTCCCACACGTCCGAGCCGGTGGCTCGCTCGAGGAAGGCCTCGTTGACGAGCACGTGGTCGAGCGATCCGACCAGACCCTGGTAGGAGTAGCTGTACTCCCCGGGGTTCAGCGCCTCGGTGGCGTTGGTGAACCCGGCGTCGTAGAGGACCTGCAGCGGGTCCTCGTGGGTGTAGGAGTTGAAGTCACCCAGCAGCGCGACGGACTCGACGCCGGCGTCCTGCTGCACCGCGGGCAGCCAATCGGCGAGCGCCGTGGCCTGGGCCACGCGGGAGGCGTTGGACGCGCCCTGCCCATCCCCGGCGTCGGCGTCCCCGGGCAGCGGCCCGGCCGAGCCCTTGGACTTGAAGTGATTGACCACGACGAGGAAGTCCTCGCCGCCCGCCACCGGCGCGAAGACCTGGCCGATGGGCTCGCGCGCATTGACGAACGCCTCGCCCGCGCCGCTCTGGTCGCCGAGTGCCACCGCGTCGCCGTCCGGTGTCACCGCCGCCGGCTGGTAGATGATGGCGTTGGTGATGACGTCCTGCTCGCTGACCTCGGGCAGATCGGTTGAGGACGGGACGTAGTCCCAGGTTTCGGCGCCCGCAGCCGTGTTCAGTGCGGCGACCAGGGTGGCGATCGCCTCGTCCGGCTCCTCGCCCAGGGCTGCGGAGTTCTCGATCTCCATGAGCCCGACGACGTCGGCGTCGAGGGCGGTGATCGCGGCGACGATCTTCGCCTGCTGCCGCTCGAGGCTGGCCGTGTCCCACGCCCCGCGCGGCCCGTTGTTGGGGCAGCTGTTCACCGTGATGGGGGTGCCCGCGCGGTCCGCATACGCGGTGCAGTTGCCCCAGTCCTCGCCCAGGGTGGTGAAGTAGTTCAGCACGTTGAAGGAGGCCACGCTGAGCTCGCCCGAGCCCAGCGCGTGCGCTGCGGGTGCCGCGGTGCGGGTGTTGCCGAAGGTTGCCGGCTCCTCGCCCGGCAGAGCCTGGGCGGTGGGGTTCAGCTTCCAGGTGTTGTTGCGGTAGTCGACGATCACCGGCTCGGTGAACGTCACCGGGGCGCCGACGCGCACCGGTGCCGTCAGCGACACGTACGGCGGGACCTGGGTGCGGTTCGCCGCGGACAGGAAGTTCGTCGTGGCGCCGTCGTCGACCGTGACGGCGCGGGCGGCATTGTCCGCCACGACGGCATCCGCCTCGGCAGTGCTGGGTCGCGCGACGTCGGTGGGCTGCAGCAGCGGCGTGCCGCCGGCGGCGAGGCCGACCTCGCCGTACTGGTTCGTCGAATAGGTGTTGCTGACCGTGAAGTCGCCCACCGGCTCGATCAGCATCGACTCGAGCACCTCGCGCTCGGCATCCGTGGTGGGCCAGGCGGTGGCCAGCGGCTTGACCGCCACGGCAGGCTCGTCGAGGACAGCGATCTGCGGTGCGGTGAGCTGCGTGAGCCCGTTGAACTCGGCGACGGTACCCGTCACCTCGAGGTGGTCGCCGACTGTGACGGTCGGCGGAGTACCCGCGCCGGTGTACACGAACACGGCGTGCGATGCGGTGCCCACCTCGGTGCCCGTGCCCGCGGTCTGGATCACGAAGCCGTTGAAGCCGCCCGTCGGGTACGCCGCGGTGACCACGCCGCTGGTGACGACGAGCTTGTCAACGTGCGGGCTCGCGTCCCCGGTGCCCTGGATCTCGGCGACCGTGAGGATGAGCGGGTCGCCGGGCTCCTCGGGCTCCTCCGGCTCCTGCCCGCCGGTCGAGCTGGTGGGCGTCGGTGCCCCGGCCGTGAAGTCCGCCGCATTGTCCGCAGTGTTGACGCCGTTCGTGCGGGCGATCGAGGTGGTGTTGCTCGGTGCGGGCGCCGGTCCGGCGCCGGCGAAGGCCGCGCCGGTCCCGTACCCGACGAGGTCGACGACGGCGTCGTCCGTTGCACACGCGGCGGACCGGCAGGTCAGTGCCGAGGAGAC
>JBQGOU010000124.1:0-8888 GCA_052086865.1 Cellulomonadaceae bacterium | reverse complement strand
AGGGCTGCCGCCAGCAGGAACGGCACCCAGATGCCGATGCCGAGGCCCACGAGGTGGTCCCCGACGATGTCGGTGAGCACCGACGCACCGAGCACCGCGCCGAAGGCCGCACCCGCGCCGGTGATGAGGATGATCCCCGCGGAGAACTTCACGCCCTCGTCGACCGCGCTGTTGAACCGGGTCAGCTTGTTCTCCCCGCGCAGCAGCGGAAGCGCGCACAGCAGCCCGACCAGGAGGGCGACGACGGGGGCGCCGACGAAGACCATCAGATCCACGGCCACGCCCTCACCGAACGGGGCGGCGGGCAGCTGCGCAACCGAGGAGAGGCAGATCAGCACGATCGGGACGATGATCGGCAGGAACGCGGCCCCCGCACTCGGCAGGTTGCCGGCGCTCACGTGATCGGCCGCGGGCTGGTCGTCGTCCTCCTCGGGCAGCAGCTCCACGTCGCGGTGCAGGAAGCGGTTGGCCCACAGCAGACCGGCACCTGCCGCGACGACGGCGACGGGAAGTCCGATGCCGATCAGCGTGCCCAGGTGGCTCGTGATCTCGAGGTTTCCGGCGGCGGCGATCGGGCCGGGCGTCGGCGGAACCAGGCTGTGCGTGGCGTAGAGCCCCGTCATCAGTGCAATCGACATGGCGACCGGGGACGTACCCGTGCGGACGGCAAGCGCCTTGCGCAGCGAGTTCAGGATGACGAAGCCGGAGTCGCAGAACACCGGAACGGAGACGATGTAGCCGACGATCGACATGGTCAAGGTCGGGAAGCGCGGTCCGATGATCTTCACCACCGCCTCAGCCATCGCAATCGCCCCGCCCGAGCGCTCGAGGATCGTGCCGATGATGGTGCCGAGCACGATGACGATACCGATGTTGCCGACCACGCCGCCGAAGGCCCCGGTGATGGTCGAGACGATCTCCCGCAGCGGAATCCCGTACGCCAGGGCGCCAAGCAGCGCCGCGGCGAGTAGCACGAGGAACGGACTGAGCTTCCACCGGGCCGTCGCCAGAACGATGAGGCTGACGAGCAGCACGAGGATGAGGATCTCGATCACACGATCTCCTGGGTGTGTCAGTGCGCGGACGTCAGTGTCAGCGCGACGATGTTGGCGGCAGACTCGGTGAGCAGCCGGGGCGCGTCGGCCCGCAGCGCGTCGAGCAGGGCCGGGCCCGGGGCGATCGAGAACGCCGCGGTCACGCCGTGCTCGGCCAAGGTGCGGCGCGGCACCCGCACGGTGCCCGCCAGGACCACGACGGGCGGGTGGGCCGGGCTGCGCCGGGCATAGGCGCCGACGGCGTCCACGACCTTGCCGCCCAGCGACTGCTCGTCGCAGGAGCCCTCCCCCGTGATGACGAGATCGGCGTCGGCCATCGCCTCCGCGAGCCCGATCGCCTCCGCCACAAGCGTCGACCCGGGGGCGAGCTCCGCGCCGAACAGCGCCACAAGGCCGACCGAGACCCCACCAGCGGCCCCCATGCCCGGGCGGTGGAGCAGCAGGTCTGGGTCGGTTCCCGTCGCGGCGGCCAGCACCGCCGCGAGGTTCTGCAGACCACTGTCGAGGAAGACCACGTCGTCGGCGTCGGCGCCCTTCTGCGGCCCGAAGACCTCCGCGGACCCGCGCTCGCCCACCAAGGGGTTGGTCACGTCGACGGCGACCCGCCAGTGCGCCTGGCGCGCACGCGGGTGCAGCCCGGACAGATCGATGCTGCGCACCTCGCCCAGGTGCCGCCCGCCGGGCGGCAGCTCGCGCCCCGCCGCGTCGAGGAGACGCACGCCCAGAGCGATGAGGATGCCGGATCCGCCGTCGGTGCTCGCCGAACCGCCGACAAACAGGTCGAGCTCGTCCGCACCCGCGTCCAGCGCGGCACGCAACAGGTCGCCCGTGCCCACGGTGTGCGCGTCGAGGGGCGCCGGCTCCATGTCCGCGACGTGCGGCAGCCCGGAGACCTCTGCCAGCTCGACGACGGCGCGCGAACCGTCCGCTGAGGCCCCGTACCGCGCGCGGCGCGGGCGGGACCGGGCGTCGACGGTGTCGACCTCGATCGCCCCCGTGCCCCAGGCTGTCGTCAGCGCCTCGAGGGTCCCCTCACCGCCGTCGGCCATGGGCAGCTCGCGGACCACCGCATCGGCGCATGCCTCGCGGACTCCGGCGGCGATCGCCGCGCAGGCCTCCAGTGCGGTCACGGACCCTTTGAAGGAGTCCGGGGCGATCAGCACCACCGGACCACGACTCGTCATCGAGTTCATGGCCGTCACCCTAGCGACTGCAGCGACGCGACACGCCGTGCGGACACGCGGATCAGCCGGGCACAACCCCGCCCGTGACCTGGGTGGATATCGCCTCAGGCGTGGACGAGCGAGCCCAGCACCGAGGTGAAGAAGCGCAGTCCGTCGGTGCCGGCACGCGGCCCGGCCACGGCGTCGTCGGGGCCGAAGCCCGGTTCGACGGCATGCTCGGGGTGGGGCATGAGCCCGACGACGTTTCCGGCCGCGTTCGTCACGCCCGCGATCGCGCGGCGTGAGCCGTTCGGGTTCCCGCCCTCGTAGCGGAACACGACCCGGCCCTCGGCCTCGAGCTCGTCGAGGACGTGGTCGTCCGCGACGAACTGCCCGTCCTGATTCTTCAGCGGGATGGTGATGCGCTCGCCCGCGGCGAAGTCCCGCGTCCAGGCTGTCGCAGCGTTCTCGACCGTGAGCACCTGCTCGCGGCACACGAAGTGCAGGTGGTCGTTCTTGCTCATCGAGCCGGGCAGCAGATGCGCCTCGGTGAGTATCTGGAAGCCGTTGCAGATCCCGAGCACGGGCAGCCCGCCGTTGGCGGCGTCGACGATGCGCACCATCAAGGGCGCGAAGCGGGCGATCGCCCCGGCCCGCAGGTAGTCGCCGTAGGAGAAGCCACCGGGCAGCACGACAGCGTCGACGCCGTGCAGGGCGTCGTCGGCATGCCACAGGGCGACCGGCTCGCCGCCGGCGAGCCGCACAGCGCGCGCCGCGTCCCGATCGTCGAGTGTGCCGGGGAAGGTGACGACGCCGATCCGGGCACCCGCCACAGGCCCGGGAGCCGCGGCGGACATCAGGCGAGGCCCTCGGAGGCGATCGTGCCGGCGGCGTCGGCCTCGACGTCGGCCACCCGAACGACATCCTCGATCACGGGGTTGGACAGCAGGGTGCGCGCGGCCTCGGCGGCGGCGTCGAGCACCTCCTGCGTCACCGGGCCCTCGACCTCGAGCTCGAAGCGCTTGCCCTGACGGACCGAGGAGAACTGGGTGAAGCCCAGGCGAGGCAGGGCGCCGACGACGGCCTTGCCCTGGGGGTCGAGGATCTCGGGCTTCGGCATGACGTCGACGACTACGCGTCCCACGGGGTCTCCTGGAGGATGGGGGAGGGATCGAGGCTCTGCGTGGCCGAGTCTACCGGCTCCCCCTGCCGTGCCGGGCGGGCGTCCGGGTCAGTTCTCGGCCCGCCCGCGACGCCAGTAGCCCATGAAGGCGACGGCGGAGCGGGGGAAGCCGAGGTCGCGTACGAGGTGCCGGCGTAGGTCCTTGACGACCTGCGCCTCGCCGGCGATCCAGGCGTAGCAGTCGGTCAGGCCGGGAGCCCCGGGATGGGCGGCGGGCACATCCCACAGAATCGTTGAGTCGACGTCGACGTCCTCGAGCGGGACGCTCTCCGCCGAGCCGTCCGGGCGGACGCAGACGGTGCACTCCGCTGACTGACAGCGCGCGTGGCGGGCATCCACGCAGCGACGCACGGCAGCCTCGAGCCGGACGCCGTGCTCGTACCGCGTGCCGTCGGCCAGGCGCCGGGGCAGCCAGGTCACGCGCACGCCGTCGGGCACGCGGACGTCCAGGACGTCGCCCTCCTCGGGGACCTCGCAGAACACGTCGACCGGCAGGCCAGCAGGCAGGGACTCCACGATGGAGGTGATGGCGGGCACGGCCGTCTCGTCCCCGGCGAGCAGCAGCGACTCGGCCGTGGGCGGCGGGTTCCACTCGACCCCGGTCACCGGACCGTCGTGACGGGCGTCGGGGCCGATCAGGACGCTGCGGGAGCCGATGCGGACCGCCGAGGCCCACCGGGACGCCGGTCCTGCGTGAGGCCCCGAGCCGTGCAGGACGAAGTCGACGTCGACCTCGGCGCGCCCCGACCCGCTCGCCGCGGGGCGCCGCACGGCGCGCACGGTGTAGGTGCGGATGGGGTTGCGCTCGGGCTCGGGCAGCAGGCGCCACGCCTTGTACCAGCTCTCGCCGGCGAAGTCGTGGACGCGCGCGTCGCGGCCGGCCGGGGTCGGCAGCACGACCTTGATGCGCTGGTCGAGGCATGTGTCACCGAAGTGCTCGAGCTCGGGCCCCGTGAAGGTCAGCCGGACGAATGACGGTCCGAGCCGCGTGATCGACGCGACCTCGACGTCGAAGGCCTGGTAGGCGGGCCGGGTGCGGGCCACGGGCGCGGACGAGGATGACATATACGCAAGTATGGCATGCCTAAATTCCCGGCGACCGCGAGGTCCCCCGCGCGGAATCCGCACGCAGGACCACTCCCAGCCGTCCACAGCGCGGAATCCGCACGCAGGACCACTCCCAGCCGTCCACAGCGCGGAATCCGCGATCTGGGCTCGGGGCTCGGGGCTCAGGGCTCCAGGTCCTGGCCGACCAGCCGGCGGTACGCCTCGAAGTAGCGCGCGCGTGTCGCCTCGACCACCTCGTGGGGCAGCGGCGGCGGCGGAGTGTCGCTCGCCCGGTCCCAGCCGGACGCGGGGGACGTCAGCCAGTCGCGCACGTGTTGCTTGTCGAAGCTCGGCTGGGCGTGGCCGGGCTCCCAGCCGTCCGCGGGCCAGAACCGCGAGGAGTCAGGGGTGAGCACCTCGTCGCCCAGGACCGTCTCGCCCGAGGGCGCCCGGCCGAACTCGAGCTTGGTGTCCGCGAGGATCACTCCTCGCTCGAGGGCGATGCCGGCCGCTCGCTCGTACACGGCGAGGGTCAGGTCACGCAGCACGACGGCGGCCTCGGGCCCGATCTGCTCGGCGACGACCTCGAGGCTCACGTTCTCGTCGTGCTCGCCGACGGCGGCCTTGGTCGCCGGGGTGAAGATGGGGGCGGGCAGCCGCGAGCCGTCCACGAGGCCGTCGGGCAGCGGTACCCCGCACACGCTGCGGCTGCTGCGGTACTCCACGAGGCCTGAGCCCGTGAGGTAGCCGCGGGCGACGCACTCGACCGGGTACATGTCGAGGCGGCGGCAGATCATCGCCCGGCCGGCCACCGCGTCCGGGACGAGGCCGTCGCCCGGCTCCGCGCTGATCTCGGTGCTGACCACGTGGTTGTCGACCAGGTCGGCGAGCTGGTCGAACCACCACAGGCTGAGCTGGGTGAGCACCACACCCTTGTCCGGGATGGGCGTGGCCAGCACGTGGTCGTAGGCACTAATCCTGTCACTGGCCACGACGAGCACGACGTCGCCGAGCGGGTGCACCCCGCCGAGCGTGGGCAGGTCGGGCGCGTACAGGTCGCGCACCTTGCCGGAGTAGACGTGCTGCCAGCCGGGCAGCTCGAGAGCCGTGGTCTCAGGAGAGGTCGTCACGCGACTAGTCTCGCGCACCCGCCGCCGCGGCCGCGGCGATGTCCGAGCGGTGGTGCGATCCCGGCAGCGAGATCGCGGCGACGCCGCGGTAGACGGCGGCCCGCGCCGCACTCAGGTCGGGTCCGGTGCCGACGACCGACAGCACGCGTCCGCCCGCGCTGACCAGCCGGCCGTCGTCGGCCGCGGTCCCCGCGTGCAGCACGTGCACGTCGTCGAGCGCCTCGGCGTCGCCGATGCCCGTGATCGCTCCGCCCGAGACGGGCGCCTGCGGGTACCCCTCGGCAGCGACGACGACGGTCACGGCGGCTTCGTCCTTCCACCGCAGTCGGGGCAGCTCGCCGAGCGTGCCGTTCGCGGACGCGGCGAGCACGGTCGACAGCGGCGTCTCGAGGCGCTCGAGCACGACCTGCGTCTCCGGGTCGCCGAAGCGCGCGTTGAACTCGACGACGCGTAGTCCGCGGCTCGTCAGGGCGAGCCCGACGTACAGGACGCCGGCGAACGGCGTGTCCCGGCGGGCCATCTCCGCGATCGTCGGGCGCGCGACGCGCTCGAGAACCTCCTCGGTCAGGCCCGACGGCGCCCACGGCAGGGGACTGTAGGCACCCATGCCGCCGGTGTTGGGGCCCGCGTCGTCGTCGTACGCGCGCTTGAAGTCCTGCGCGGGGGCCAGGGGCACGACGTCGGTTCCGTCGCTGATGCAGAACAGCGAGACCTCGGGCCCGTCGAGGAACTCCTCGACGACAACGGTTCCGCCCGTCTTGTCGAGGCAGGCAGTCGCGTGCGCGAGAGCCTCGTCCCGGTCGGAGGTCACGACGACACCCTTGCCGGCCGCGAGCCCGTCGTCCTTGATGACGTAGGGCGGCCCGAAGGCGTCGATCGCCTCGGCGACCTCGCCGACCGTGGTGCACACGTGCGCCATCGCCGTCGAAACCAATGCGCTGGCCATGACGTCTTTGGCGAAGGCCTTGGACCCTTCGAGGCGGGCGGCGGCGGCGCTCGGGCCGAACACCGGGATCCCGGCCGCCCGGACGGCGTCCGCGACGCCGGCCACGAGCGGCGCCTCAGGCCCGACGACGACCAGGTCGACCTTCAGCTCGGTCGCGAGCGCCGCGACGGCCGCGCCGTCGAGCGCGTCCACCGGGTGCAGGGTGGCGAGCGCGCCGATGCCCGGGTTGCCGGGCGCCGCGTGCAGCTCGTGCGGGCCGTCGGCCCGCGCCTCGTGCGCGAGGGAGTAGGTGATGGCATGCTCGCGGGCACCGGAACCGATGACGAGGATCTTCACGGCCCCGAGTGTACTGGGGCGCCCACGCGCCCCGGCGTCACCCCTCGATGGGAAGACCGCCATCGGCCTCGATCTGCGCGCACTCGACACCGTCCTGGGCGAGGATATGCGTGGCAAGTCCGCCTGCGACGACCAACGAGTCACCATAGAACGGCATGCCGATGGAGAACTGGCCGTTCGGAGCCCAGACATAGCACGGAAAGTGCCGGCTCTCCTCCTCCGAGAAGCGCAGCACCTCACGCAACGGGCCGGCGGTCACCACGAACTCCGCGGCATTCCAGGGTCCCAGCCTCTCGGGCCCGGGAGTCACGCACGAATCTCGCATCACCTCCGCCGTCTCCGCGTAGCCCCGCCAGTGGGCAGAGCACACCGGGTCCAACGGACCGACTCCTCGCACAGCACGCAGCAGCGAGCGGATGACGCCGGCCGGCACCTCTCCGCCCGCTCCCACGTATCCCGGGCCGTGTGGGGCGCGCAACAGCGAACGCCTCGCCATGCCATTCAGGTCGCCACGAATGCCACCGAGGGCTGCCGCCCAGCTGACTCCCGCTGACAACGCCCGGAAGTGATCATCCGCTCTGTGCAGCGGCAGGAAGACCCGGTGAACGGGAAAGCCCGCACCGCGTATGACATACCCCGATACACGCAGCGGATCGGAGCCGAACCCAACCGAGGTCATCGGGACACCTCCTCAACCGAGACCCCGGACCGCTCAGATCAGGGCGTGGCGAACGATCGTCGCCTCACGTCCGGGTCCGACGCCGATGACCGACATCCGGGCACCGGACATCTCCTCGAGCGCAAGCACGTACTCCTGCGCCGTCCGGGGCAGGTCCTCGAAGGTGCGCGCGCCCGTGATGTCCTCGGTCCAGCCCGGGAACGTCGCGTAGACGGGCTTGGCGTGGTGGAACGCCGACTGGTCCGCCGGCATCTCCTCGTAGCGCACGCCGTCCACGTCGTAGGCCACGCAGACCGGGATCTGGTCCAGACCAGTCAGCACGTCAAGCTTGGTCAGGGCGAAGTCCGTGAGCCCGTTGACCCGCGTCGAGTACCGGGCGACGACGGCGTCGTACCAGCCGCAGCGTCGCGGCCGGCCCGTGGTCACGCCGAACTCCCCGCCCGTGGAGCGCAGGAACTCCCCCATGTCGTCGAACAGCTCGGTGGGGAAAGGCCCCTCGCCGACGCGGGTCGTGTAGGCCTTGATGACGCCGACGACCCGGTCGATGCGGGTGGGACCGATGCCCGAACCCGTGCACACCCCGCCGGCCGTCGGGTTGGAGGAGGTCACGAAGGGGTAGGTGCCGTGGTCCACGTCGAGCATCGTGGCCTGGCCGCCCTCGAAGAGCACCGTCCGGCCGTCGTCGAGCGCGTCGTTGAGCAGCAGCGAGGTGTCCGCGACCATGGGTCGCAGCCGGTCGGCGTAGGACAGCAGCTCAGTGACGGTCTCTTCGACCGTGACCGCACGCCGGTTGTAGACCTTGAGCAGCATCGGGTTCTTCTGGTCGAGCGCACCCGCCACCTTCTGCGTGAGGATCTTCTCGTCGAACAGGTCCTGGATGCGGATGCCGATGCGGTTGATCTTGTCCGCGTACGTCGGGCCGATGCCACGGCCCGTCGTGCCGATCTTGCGGCTGCCGAGGAACCGCTCGGTGACGCGGTCGATCGTGCGGTTGTACGGCGGGATGACGTGTGCGGCCGTCGAGACCTTGAGCCGCGAGACGTCCACGCCGCGCTCGATCATCGCGTCGAGCTCTGCGAACAGCACCTCGATGTCGACGACGACGCCGTTCGCGATCACGGGCGTCACCCCGGGCGACAGGATGCCGGAGGGCAGCAGGTGCAGCGCGTACTTCTCGCCGCCGACGACGACCGTGTGGCCGGCGTTGTTGCCCCCGTTGAACTTCACGACGTAGTCGACCTGTGAGCCGAGCTGGTCGGTCGCCTTGCCCTTGCCCTCGTCGCCCCACTGGGCTCCGACGACCACGATGGCTGGCATGCCACTCACCACTCTCAACCTGCCGTCGCGTC
>JBQGOU010000123.1:6904-8921 GCA_052086865.1 Cellulomonadaceae bacterium | reverse complement strand
GGGCTGACCGGCGACCTCGAGGCCGCGAACGGCGATCTGACGACGACGCGCGACCAGCTCGCCACCGCCCAGCAGCGGATCACCGACCTGGCGGATGAGAAGGCACAGCTCGGCGACGAGAACGTGGCGACCCAGGCCTATCTCGACTACCAGTCGCGCGTGTCCCAGGCAGCAGGGACGGTGGCCGACGCCTTGACCCGTTGCACCACCGGACAGTCGCAGCTGATCGAGTACCTCGAGAATCGCGACGCCTATGATCCGGACGACCTCGAGCGGTTCGCCGGACAGGTCACGGACCTGTGCGGGCGCGCGCAGGACGCCAACGACCAGCTGCAGCGGGAGCTCACGCCGTGAGCCGACGCGCGGCCGGGACGACGGCCGCAGCGCTCACCCTGCTGCTGGCGGGCTGCGGCGTGCTGCCGCCGATGCCGGAGCCGCTGCCGGACAGCGTCGTACCCAGCGTCACGTCCGCGCCGCGGGCCGAGGACCCGGGCGCGCTGTCCCCCGACGGGGTCGACTCCGCCCGCCGCATGACCGTGCGCATCCGCAACATCGGCTGCGCCGAGCTGTCCACCGGCTCGGGCTTCGCAATCGACGCGACCACGCTGGTGACCAACCGGCACGTGGTCGAGGGCTCGGAGAGCCTGCAGCTGCTCACCTACGACGGCCGTGACGTCAGCGCAGCCGCTGCCAGCAGCGCGAGCCTGGCCGACCTCGCCATCGTGCGCACGGCCGAGGAGCTTCCGGCCTACGGCCACCTGTCGGATCACGACCCCGCTCCGGGCGACCCGGTCACCGTCGTCGGGTATCCCGAGGGCGGTCAGCTCACGGTCACCTCGGGCACGGTGCTCGGCACCGTCACCGACCCCCTGCACGAGAACCTCGGCGAGGTGCTGGTCACGGATGCCCCGGTCGAACCAGGCAGCTCCGGCTCCGCCGCGCTGGACGAGTCGGGTGCCGTGATCGGCGTCGTGTACGCGAAGACGGACGACGGGCGCAGCCTCGTCGTCCCCGTCAGCACCCTGCGTGCGACGCTCGAGGACGAGTCGGCGTTCGCCGAGCTCGCCCCCTGCTCCTGACGCACACCCGTATCGTGGGGCCATGGACGAGACGACGAAACCGGACCAGATCGGCCCCGAGCACATCACCCACGCCGCCTCCGACGTGCTGCACGTGCGGCGTGTCTTCGGTGAGGCCTACGAGCGCGACGGGGACCTCGTGATCCCCGTCGCCAAGGTCTGTGGTGGCAGCGGCTCCGGCTGGGGCTGGGGTGACGGAGAACTCAGCGGCTCGCGGGAGTCCGCAGGCAGTGGTGGCGGAGGGGGTGGCGGGTTCGGCGCCCGGGTCAAGCCACTGGGCGTCTACGCCGTGACGACGGACGGCGTGCGATGGGTGCCGACCCTTGACCTGGGCCGCGTCGTGCTGGGCGGGCAGGCCCTCGGTGTCGTGGTCGCGCTCGTGGTCGGGTGGGTGCTGGGCCGTCGCCGCCGGTGATCGTGCGCTCAGTATGAGTCGCTCGGCGACACAATGCTCAGCGACACGGTGGTCAGTGCGCTCGGCCGATCCGCAGCTCGAGGGAGTCCACGCGTTCGGAGATGACGGAGCTGCCGGCCAGTGCGGCGTTGACCTGCGCGAGCACCGCATCCAGGCCCGCCCGGTCCAGGCCGGGATCGATGGCAAGTGCGACGGCGATCTCGGCGCTTCGGCCGGGGTGCGCCGCAATGCGGGCGACGTGCGCCACCGGCGCCACCACCCGTTCGATCTCGTCGGCGACCTCACGGGCAACGACCCCGGCACGGACGGCGGGCTCCCAGGCTCGGCCCTGGGCCAGGGCCCACACGGCGGGGCGCGGGACCAGGGCGGTCACGGGGCCGCTCGGATCCAGCACGAGCAGGGACCAGTCCTCTGCCACCGCGGACAGCGCCGCACGCGCGGCCTCGACGGGCACCGGCCGGGCGTCGGGACGCCACGCCGCCATCGCCGCGACACTGGAGAACACGGGAAGAGCGCGCCGACC